>JALYYZ010000287.1 GCA_030945985.1 Chloroflexota bacterium | reverse complement strand
GTTCTAGCCCCGCATAGTGGGTAGAGCGACCACTTTCGTACGCATGTTAGCAAAACAATGTGGGTTCTGCAATCTTCTGAGATTCTCAGAGGAGCCACCCGATACCAAATTATATACGTGAGTATGCGAAATATGTCAAGCTGTGCCCATGCGCATCCGGCAAGCTGCTGGTTTCGGCGCGCCGGTGGCCTGAGTCTGGAGAGCTTCGCATGGATCAGATTCGCCCTCTCTTTTGTGTTACAACCAGCACTACCTACCGGCTGCGGTCGAGCCATCCGTTGGCAGCTCACATTTTACCCGAGGCCATTGTCACCGGCATGGCCTTGCTCATTTGACATAGCGCTGGGCTCGCCCTCTGCTCTAGCCAGTGGGACGATTGAAGGCAAAGGTTGTGTTGAACTTATGGAGGCAAGCAACTCTATCAACGACGACAAACCGGAAAAGGGAGATGCCCCGCCGCTAATTACTTGCTGCACCTTGCCATGTGCTGTTGTATCGCACCCGTTTGTCTCGTCCAGCCATAGCCGCACATTGGTTACTGTTGGCCGGGCGTTCGGGCGCGCCCAAGGAGCAGATCACGCTCGCGGACGTTGCGGGTAAGTGCTGCGGCTCTCTCAAACTCGACGCGTGCCTCGTCAAACCGGCCGAGTTTTGCAAGTAGATCGCCGCGCACGCTGGGCAAGAGGTGGTAACTCTTGAGCGACGGCTCAGCGGTTAGCGTATCAACGATCTCAAGCCCCACCGCCGGGCCGTAGGCCATCGAGAGCGCGACCGCTCGGTTCAACTCGACGATGGGAGATGGAGCAAGCTGGGCGAGGCCGTCATAGAGCGCTGCGATGCGTGCCCAGTCGGTCTCCTCGGGGGTGCGTGCCCGCGCGTGACACGCAGCGATCTTGGCCTGCAAGGTATAGGGGCCAAATTCTCCACCCAGTTTCTCCGCGCGGTCTAGTGCTACGAGACCACGGCGTATCAGTAGTTGATCCCAGCGGGCTCGGTTCTGATCCAGGAGAAGGATGGGCGCTCCCGATGGACCTGTCCGTGCTCGCATGCGCGACGCTTGCAACTCCATTAGCGCAACGAGGCCGTGGACCTCGGCTTCGCCTGGCACGAGCCCTGCGAGGATGCGCCCAAGACGGAGTGCGTCCTCGCACAGGGCAGGTCGCGTCCAGTTGTCACCGGCGGTCGCCGAATATCCCTCGTTGAAGATAAGATAAATCACCTCGAGCACCGACGACAGGCGCGCCGTGCGCTCGGCCCCTCGTGGAACCTCAAAGGGGATATGCGCCTCGGCGAGTGTGCGTTTAGCCCGTACGATCCGCTGGGCTATGGTCGGTTCGGGCACAAGAAAGGCGCGCGCGATCTCTGGGGTGGTGAGCCCCCCGAGCAGTCGAAGAGAGAGTGCAATGCGTGCCTCTGTTGACAGCACAGGGTGGCAGGCCGTGAAGATGAGCCTCAGCAGATCATCCTCAACCTCATCGTCATCGGCGAGCACGGCGCTGAAATCTGCCTCGGTCACGGCGTGTTGCGGCCCCAGTTCGCGACCGAGCTCCTGATTTTTGCGCTCCGCCAGTTTGATGCGGCGCAGCCGGTCAATCGCGCGATGTTTAGCGGTGGCCATGAGCCAGGCGCCCGGGTTGTTCGGGATGCCGACCTCCGGCCACCGCTCGAGCGCGATCACCATCGCGTCTTGCGCCAGGTCCTCGGCCAGGCCAACGTCATGCACGATCCGCGCGAGCCCCGCGATAAGCCTGCCAGATTCGATCCGCCAGACAGCTTCAATTGCGCGATGAATGTCGGTGAATGCCATAGCTGTGTAGTGCTTCTGGCTCGCTAAGCCCGCTCGTAGGCCCGCTCAAGTTCCGCGATGTCGAGCTTGTTCATCTGCAACATCGCCTGCATGACGTTTCCGGCCTTGCGTGGATCCTCGTCTTGCAGCAATTGCCCAAGGGTGTTGGGGATAATTTGCCACGACACGCCGAACTTATCTTTCAGCCAGCCGCAGCGTCCCGGTTCGCCCCCTTCGGTGAGCTTCTCCCATAGCTCATCGATTTCTTGCTGTGTTTCACAGTTCACGAAGAGCGAGGTACCCTCGGCAAAGGTGAAGTGCGGCCCGCCGTTCAGCCCCATGAACTCCTGCCCATCGAGCACGAACTGCGCGCTTATTGCAGTCCCGGCGGGACTCGGTCCCCCTTCGCCGTAGCGGTTCATACTCAAGATCTCTGAGTTCTTGAAAGTAGAAACATAGAGGTTCACGGCCTCTTCCAGTTGATCGTTAAATGTCAGGAACGTAGTTATCTTGTGCATGATTGTCTCCTGATTGATCGTTGAGAATAAGAATGTAGTTATCTCTTGCGTGGTTGCATCCTTGCATGCCGGCAAGGTGCTCGCGCCCGTTATGCTCACCTTGTCCAGGTAGCGCGATTAGCGGGCGCAACCGTTCAGATTACCGCTGGGCGTTGGCTTCCATCTGGGCGCGCTGGCGATCCTCTTGCTCCCTGAGCTCGGGTGTAAACTCAGGCCCAAAGTCATCCATCTCGAACACCTGCCTGATCTCCAGCGTCGTGCCCCCGCCGAACGGCGCACGCTTCATCCACTCGATTGCCTCTTCCTTCGACTTTGCCTGGATCAGCCAGAAGCCGGCAATGAGTTCCTTTGTCTCGGTGAAGGGACCATCTATCACCCTGGTCGTACCGCCATCGAATACGAGGCGCGCACCCTTCGAGCTGCTGTGCAGCCCTTCGGCCTCTAGTAACACCCCGGCCTTCACGAGTTCGTCGTTGAATTTGCCCATCTCTTCTAGGAGATTCTCAGCCGGGAGGACTCCCGCCTCTGACGCTTTGTCCGCTGGAACCAAAACCATGAATCGCATCTCTTTATCTCCTTTTGCCGTTTGGTTGTGGGTTGGAATTCGAGCTTGGATCGCAGCTCCTCTGCCGGATCCGGTTGGGTGCAAATCCCTGCTCTATTAATACGTCGAACGAGACTGTGCAAAATCGACATGATCTGATTATTCAGAACAAGAATGTGCCCATTCGCGTCCTGAGCAGGCAGACAGTGGCTCTCTCCAGGGCGGACCACCCTTTGGTGACGCTCTGAGAAACCTCTTTTTCACAGCGGTGGATCCATTTCTTGCATGCGATTAGCGAGCCGAGTTTTGTACTCTGCCATGCGGTTCTTCAACTTCATATTCAGATTCTCCAACCACGGTGGGTACTCTCCCTCCGCAGGGAGGTCTGTACACCGCACAAGCGTTGCATACTCAATCATGCGGGCCATTCTGAGGAACAAGGGTATCAGTCTGAGCATACGGGCCTCCAGGGGATAGCGGCTCGTGTATCCGCAGGTGAATTCCTGAAAGCGTCTATCGCTGAGGTCTGCGCCGGTACTGAAGAGGTCTCTGAGGGCAAAGGCAATATCCGCCGCATACCAATTATGTTGGCAGTTGTCGAAATCGAGCATTCCAACGTTGCTGCTCCGCCAGCAGAGGTTATCCAGCTCGAAATCAGCGTGAATCAAGCCGAAGTTCTCCGCGGTTGCAGGCAATTTACCCAGCGCGGACTCTATCTCTCCCAACTCATGCCTTACCGTCGTATCGTCTGCTGTTATATAGCTTTTCGCGATCTCCAGTTGGTCTCTCCAGCCATGTCGCACGGACAGGCCGGCGCCCTTGTAGTGCTTCATAACGGAGTGAAGACCCCCCAGGGCACTGCCCCATGCCTGGAACCCGCCCACGTCCAAGTCGTCAATATCGTGCCGGTCACCCTCTAACCCGACGAACACCACAGCGTGAAATGTACCCAGGCCTGTGGCGGTGGTTTCCATAAAGCGCCCGTTCCGGGACAGGACTGGCTTTGCTACATTGATGTTTCGTTCGCTGAGCCAGAGGAGAAGCTCGACCTCGGCCTCTATTACCGCTTTTTGCCGCTCAGAGCTGTCAGCGAACCTCAGAAAGTGGACCTTACTCCCTCTGCGGAACATGTAGACAAAGTTTGCGCTTGACCTGAAGAACTTCGCTGAGCCGCCGTCATGCTCCCAGCTAGTCAGAATTTGCTCTGCAATAGGACTGCGACCCTCTTTATCAACGGTGCTGTCCACTTTCCACAACGTGCTGAGCGTCATCACGGGTCGTTCTCCTCTTTAACATTTTGGAGCTTAATACTCATTATATGTGCAACCATGCCTATGGCAATCAGTCTCGGGACCGAGGTTGCTGCGTCTACTTTGCGTATGGCCTCTCACTGGGGTACAATTGTTTCTTAGTAGAATACTCTACCAGCTGGAAATAGAAAAAGGCTGGCACTAAATATTTCGAGCAAGAGGCGCGAGCATGAACGACATTCAGATCAAGAAGATAAAAGTGCTCTCCGGGGCCAATATCTGGGCCTACCGGCCTGTCATTGAGATTCTTACCGACATCGGCAAGTATGAATATCTGCCCTCTAACGAGATCCTCGGCTTTACTGAGCGCTTGGTTGATCTAATACCCTCTCTCTGGGAGCACCGTTGCTCGGAAGGGCGGCCCGGCGGCTTCCTTGAGCGGTTACGCATCGGCACCTATATGGGCCATATCATCGAGCACATCATCCTGGAATTGCAGTCGCTCACGGGCATGGATGTTGGCTTCGGTCGCACGCGCGGCACGGAACGCAAAGGCGAGTACCGCATTGTAGCAGATTATCTCGACGCTGAGGCCGCTAAAGAGTGCGCTTACCTGGCCGTCGAGATAGTAGAGCACCTGGCAGAGAATGTACCTTTGCCCTTTACTTTGCAGGACCGGTTGCAAAAGGTACGTGAGATAGGCGAGGATAACATGCTCGGCCCCTCGACTCAGACGATTGTAGACGCCGCCCGCGCCCGCCGCATCCCCTGGTTCCGCTTGAATAACGCGGGCCTCGTGCAACTGGGTCACGGTAAGTATGCCAGGCGCGTCCAGGCTGCCGAGAGCACCCTCACATCTAACATAGGGGTGGAGATCGCGTCGGATAAAGAGTTGACCAAAGACCTGCTCGATAAAGTGGGCGTACCTGTACCCAACGGCGAGGTGGTTAGTAGCGGTGAGGCTGCCTGGCAAGCCGCCCAGGAGATGGGCTGCTCTGTTGTGCTCAAGCCATACAACGGTAACCAGGGGAAAGCGGTCAGCGTCAATCTGACCACCGAAGAGCAAGTGCGCGCTGCCTACGATCTGGCAGCCCTCTTTGGCCGCAATGTGATAGTCGAACGTTACCTGCCCGGCAGCGACTACCGCCTTCTTGTGATTAACGGCCAGCTCGTGGCAGCAGCTCAGCGTAGCGCACCCCAGGTGGTCACCGACGGACGGGGCAACATCCGAGAGCTTGTGGAGCGAGTCAACTCCGACCCCCGCCGTGGGCACGGGCACGGCTCGGCACTCACGCGTATCAAGATGGACGCCGCTGCTGAATTGACGCTGGCAAAGCAGGGCCTCACCTGGGAGAGCGTTCCTCCTGCCGGCCAGGTAGTCATGTTGCGTGATAACTCCAACCTCTCCACGGGTGGCACCGCTACAGATGTGACTGACGAGGTACACCCCGACAATGCGGCTATCGCTGTGCTCGCCGCCCAGACGATCGGCCTCGACATCGCCGGGGTTGACGTGGTGTGTAATAATATACGTCGCCCTCTAGCCGAGCAGGGAGGGGGCATCGTCGAGGTCAACGCTGCGCCAGGTTTGCGCATGCATGTCTTCCCGTCAGAGGGCAAGTCGCGCCCTGTGGGCCGGGCCATAGTCGATATGCTCTTCCCGAGGGGCTCCGATGCCCGTGTGCCGCTAATTGCCGTTACGGGCACCAACGGCAAGACAACGGTCACGCGTATGATCGCTCACATTTATTCCACCATGCACCGCTACGTTGGCATGACCACCACCGACGGTATCTATTTCGGTGGCACGCGCCGCGTCAAGGCCGATGCCTCTGGGCCTCGCTCCGCCGAGTCGGTATTGCAGCACCCCATGGTAGAGGTGGCAGTGCTGGAGACGGCTCGCGGCGGTATCCTCCGCTCAGGCCTGGCCTGGGACCGCTCGGCGTGCTCGGTCGTCCTCAATGTTGCTAACGACCACATGGGCCTGGAGGGGATAGATACCCCGGAGCAATTGGCGCGGGTCAAAGGGGTCATCGTCGAGAGCGTCAGCAGCGACGGCTACGCCATACTCAATGCCGATGATCGCCTCGTGGTAGAAATGGCCGAGCGCTGCCCAGGCGGTATTATCTACTTCGGTATGGACTGCTCAAACGCTGTTATTAGCGGCCACCTGGCGGACGGCGGCAAGGCTGCCTACATAACAGACGGCAAGCTTGTGTTGGCCGAGGGCACTGAGGAGACGACCCTGATTCGGGCGTCAGATATACCGGCCACCTATGGCGGCTTGATCCCCTTTCAGGTGCTGAACTCTCTGGCCGCCGGGGCGGCGTGCTGGGGTGCGGGAGTACCTATCGAATCGATACGGCTGGGACTACGCACCTTCCAGACCGACGAGAAGACCGCTCCCGGTCGCTTCAACCTCTTCAACGTCGGCAAGGCGCGCGTGATTGTTGACTACGGGCATAACCCTCATGCCCTTCGCGCCGTGCAGGGCGCAATCAGCCAGATGCGTCCACGCCGCTCGATAGGTGTAATTGCCTCGCCCGGCGATAGGCGTGACGTGGATATACAGGAGCTGGCAATAGTGGCGGCCAACACCTTCGACTGGGTCATCATTCGCGAGGACGACAGCTTGAGGGGTCGCGAGCGCGGCGAGGTCTCACAGTTGATCGCTGAGACGATTACCCGCGTGAAGCCTTCACTGTCCATTACTATAATCATCGACGAGATGGAGGCCGTCAGCCAGGCACTAGAGATGGCCCGTAGCGGCGACCTGGTGGTGCTCTTCGCTGATCATGTTGACGAGACGATCGAGCAAGTCAAGCTCGCGGGCAAGGTTGCCGAAAAGGAGGAGAGCGATGCCTTCTTCTGCCCCGTGCCTGAACCCTCCGGGAGCAAGCGCAGTGCTGAGGCTCACTCCAACGTTGTTACCCGTGGCGTTCCCGCGAAAAGCAATCCAGGTCAGAGATCTGATGGCGGCAATATGGGTAGCAATGGCATACAGAGGACTGGAAGCGGCAATGAAACCAACGGCGATGGCTCGTCTCGCGTGCCTACGGGTGCGGACACGGGTATGGAGAACATATATGATGACCTTGACGAGGCCGGAAGCCAATCGAGCTTGGCCTTGAAGGAGCGTGGCACTCGTTGAGCTTGCCGGCCGGCAGCACTCCCCCTGTCACCTACTCGCCTTACATCAACCCCCAGGCGCCTTACGAGGCGGCATGGCAGACACCGGGGTACCTTATGGTTATAGGGGGCGCTGATAGGCTCGATCCTGAATCGACCATAGCGCGCCTCTTTCTTCGCCTGGTTGCGAGGGTTGAAGCCAATTCGGCGCAACGGGGCGTGGTGCTTGTCTCCACAGCTACCCGCCACCCCGAGATCCTCACCTCCGAGTATATACGGATCTTTTCTCGCCTGGGCCTCGACCGCTCGCAGATCCATGCGCCCCTGATACGCCACCGCGATGAAGCCCACCTGCACGACCGTACTGAGATGCTGCGCAACGCCGCCGGTATATTCATCACGGGGGGCGACCAGTACCTGCTTACCCAGGTGCTCGACCGCACTCCCGCTGAGGAAGCGATGCGCGATGCGTATAAACGTGGAGCCGTGGTGGCGGGTACCAGCGCCGGAGCCACCGCGATGGGCAGACCTATGATCGTGGCAGGGGGTGGCACAGGCGAGATGCGCTTAGGTATGGTGCAGATGTCGCGTGGCTTGGCCTGGGCGGGCGATGATGTGATAGTCGACACCCACTTTGGCGCACGAGGTCGCTTTCCCAGGCTGGCTGCCGCCGTAGCTGAGCACCCGCGCTGTCTTGGTGTGGGCGTGGACGAGAATACCTGTCTCCTTCTTGACGGGCAGAAGAATGGCCTGGTGGTGGGCAGCGGCGTCGTCTATGTAGTCGATCCGGCAGGCACTGTATTGAATACAGTCCATGGCGCCCACTCGGGCCAGACCGTTTCGCTCGCCCCACTGTCTGTTAGCGTGCTCGCTGCGGGGGCCACATACAACATCCGCACGCGCACCCTTCAGCTTGCCACCGCCGAACCTGCTCAGTTATAATAGGGATTGTACGTGCGCGTGTAGCTCAGTGGATAGAGCGAGGGCGTCCTAAGCCTTGCGTCGGGGGTTCGACTCCCTCCACGCGCACCCCTTTTGAGATTTCGGGTTATCAAAGAGAATAAGAAAAGAGTAACTCACTTCTGATCCTTGACCGTCGTACCAGGAGGCCCTATGGAAATCAGCATACGTCCCAAGAACTTCAAGCTTGAGGATGAGACACAGAATCAGATACGCAAGCGCCTGGAGCGCATTCCCCATCACCTCGACACCTTGCAGACTGCGGACGTGATCATCACGCAGCAGCCCACCCGCCTCAACCCTCAGCGCCACGAGTACCGGACCCAGGTGACGTTGCATACGCGCAATAACAACCCTATACGCTCGGAAGTGACACATGATGAGGTGCTCACCGCGATTGATCAGGCAATGGACCACCTCTCTCGCCGCATAGAGCGCTACCGCTCGCGGTATGAGCGCAAGCGCAAGAGCACCGGCGTAGGTCGCTCTTCCGCCGATATGGCGTTCAACCTGCTGGGCGAGGAGCCTAGCGTAGTCGAGATGGCTGCGCCCGCTATGCCTAATATTGCCACGTCCGCCTCTGAATTGCTGGGTAACTTACCTCCATCCACTTCTATAGGGGAGAGCGACGAGGACGGCAACGTGGTGCGCACAAAACGCTTTACCGTCAAGCCGATGTTTCCCGAGGACGCCATCGAGCAGATGGAGTTGCTGGGGCACAACTTTTTCGTCTTCTGGAACGCGTCTGAAGAGAAGGTAAATGTTCTCTACCGCCGCAACGACGGCAACTACGGCCTGATCCTGCCCGAGTTCGGCTAAGCTCGCTCGGTACGGTACCAGAGTGAATTAGCATGAAAGTCGAGAGCCCCACCCTGGTGATATTTCAGGGTGGGGCTCGCGATTCCTCCACTGCGCTCGAAAGGTTAGTCGTCCGTAGCCAGACCGCTGCCACCCTCGACCTGATCTCGCTGGCGTCAAGCAGCAATCTATTCAGCGGTGTTATCCTTGTCACTGAGGACAAGGCCCTACGTGATGAGACGCTCGATATGGCAGCCGGCGGCGGCATGCCTATTAGCGTGCAGTCTGCTCCCGCCGAGCCTTTTCATTTTGGTGAAGCGCTCGCCCGCGTCTGTGCGCAAAGCAACCTTGAGAGGGTGGTCTACACAGGCGGCGCCGCGCTGCCTCTTGCCACTCTCTCGGATCTGGAAAGCCTCGCCCTGGCGGTGAGCGGTGCGGGGTCATGTGTGGCGGCCAACAACCTCTATTCGAGTGACACTGCGGCCTTTTATCCCGCCTCCGCATTAGGCAGCATCTCCCTACCGGAGGCCGACAACGACCTGGCCTACAGGCTTCACTTCAAGGCTGGCCTCCCATTCGCGCCTTTGCCACGCACCCTGCCCCTCAACTTCGATATCGACACGCCTACCGACCTGGCGGTGCTGAGCTTCCTGTCGGGATACGGTGTGCCTGTTGCAGATGGTCCTCTCGACGCGCCTAGCGATCTCTTGCACGCCGGCCCAAGGGGGTATATTACGCCACCGAGTAGTTCGAGTGTAGGCCCACGCCTCTTGAATGTGCTGGCGGATGTGCCCACCGTGATGCCTAACCTTGTGGGGAACCTCGGCGGGGCTTACGGTGTGATCTCCACACGGCGAGCCGAGGCGCTATTCGCGGGGCGGATTAGCAGCTGGGTTTGGCGCAAACTTGAACAGGACCTTCCATGCCAGACGCGCATTATCTCTGAAGAACGCGGTATGCGGGCCAGTGGACGTGAAGATCGTGGCGAGGTGCGATCTATCCTCGGCTTTCTCCTCGATCAATCAGGTCCCTCCGGCCTGCTTTCTACTTTGGAGCAGACCTGCCAGGCAGCCTTCCTTGACACCCGAGTGCTCTTCGCCCACTCCAATCTCCGTCCCAGCCGTGCTGAGCGCTTCGCCTCCGACGCCTTGCTGCCGGGCGAGATAGTGGACCCCCACATTCGTGCCTTCACCGAGGCGGCCCTCCGGTCGAGCCTACCTATCGTGTTGGGTGGCCACTCCCTGATCTCCGGCGGTGTGTGGGCGTTGGCCGAGCGGGTGCGCGGCTCGGTTGCCTCCCGCCCATATTGAGATCTCCTCACCTCATCCGCAGATAAGCAAAGGATCGGCTCTGTATCTGGGGAGTCCAAAGCGATAGGGTGCGCAGTGGTCTATCCTCTAATCAAGCATGCATGCTCAGTGTGAGTGCGACGCCTCTCTTCGTGGTCGTGACATTGTGGGGCTTTGTCTCGGTCACAGGCACGACCACCGCTGATCCGCCCTATTGGCGCGATTTCTATAGGCAGATCAGCAACTATGGAGATAGTGACTCGATCCTTGAGGTGCCTATACTCGGTCTGAAAGGTGCGGCTCGGACCATTACCAGAGGCATCAGGCTCTTCGCCACAAAGTGCGCCTCTGCGGACGGTACCACAATCCCTCTCTTGTATTTAGAACAGAAGTGCTATATAATATACACATACCTCACAACATGTTGTGGAAAACTCATCAACATCTTGTGCTCCTCACTAAATATTGTGCAAAACCCTCTTGACTCCGGGTCCCTTCTGCTATACTCTCTTATCACAACATCTTGGGCACAGTTTGTGCTTTACACAATATATAGTAATCTGCGCCCAGGGTTGGAACAACTATGAAATGTCCCTATTGCCACCATGAAGATACACAGGTCACGGATAGCCGCCTGGCATCGGACGGTGAAGTCGTCAAGCGTCGCAGACGCTGCAAGAACTGCGACCGGCGCTTCACCACCTATGAGCGCATCGAGCGGATCGGCCTCACGGTGGTCAAGAAGGACAATACGCGCGAAGAGTACAGCCGCGACAAGCTATATCGTTCGATCGCTGTCGCCTGTACCAAACGCCCCGTGCCGGCCGACCAGCTCGAGGAGGCGGTCAACCAGATCGAGGCGCAACTCTTCGCCATGGGCACTTCGGAGGTGCGCGCAGATAGCATAGGCGAATTTGTCATGCAGAAACTGCGCGAGCTGGACGAGGTGGCCTATATTCGCTTTGCGTCCGTCTACCGAAACTTCGCAGATCTCGAGGAAATGCGAGAGGAGATGGAAGGGCTGCAAACCGAAGAAACCGTCAAGCCTAAAAAGAGAGGCGCTGAAGCCTAGCACACGTGAGCATGTCCGTACAGAGGTCGCCCATGTGACCCTCGGACGCATGTCACCACCCCAGGAGACAACATATGCAGATTCCACGACATTTTACGGGGAGCGCCGGCCCCTACGGAGACATTAACTTTACGCCCCGTACATCCAAGATCGGCAACACCGATGGCACGGTGGTCTTCAAAGCCGAGAACGTAATGGTGCCCGATAGCTGGTCGCAAGTGGCCCTCGACATTTTGGCGCAGAAATATTTCAGACGCGCTATGGTGGCAGCCGCCCTGAAGCGGGTGCCTGAAGAGAATGTGCCCGAGTGGCTCTGGCGATCGGTGCCCGACGAGGAGGCCCTTGCCGGTCTCCCTGAAGATGAGCGCTTCGTCGGCGAGACCGACTCGCGCCAGGTTTTCCATCGCTTGTCAGGTTGCTGGACCTACTGGGGCTGGAAAGGGGGCTATTTCTCCTCGGAGGACGACGCCAGAACCTTTTACGATGAGATGTGCTACATGCTCGCCACCCAGCGCGCCGCCCCCAACTCGCCCCAATGGTTCAACACAGGCCTCCACTGGGCGTATGGTATAACAGGCCCGGCCCAGGGGCATTACTATGTAGATGATGTCGACAAACAGCTCCACAAATCGACCAGCGCATACGAACGACCTCAACCTCACGCGTGTTTTATCCAGTCTGTAGACGACGACCTGGTTAATCCAGGCGGTATCATGGACCTTTGGGTGCGTGAGGCGCGCATTTTTAAATACGGTAGTGGTACAGGAAGTAATTTCTCCGCCGTGCGTGGCGAGAGCGAGAAACTCTCGGGTGGGGGCAAATCCTCCGGCCTGATCTCCTTCCTGAAGATCGGCGACCGCGCGGCGGGCGCTATCAAGTCGGGGGGCACCACTCGCCGCGCCGCTAAGATGGTGATAGTTGATGTGGACCACCCGGACATCGAGAAGTTCATCGACTGGAAAGTGGTCGAAGAGCAGAAGGTGGCCGCTCTGGTCGCCGGTTCGATCATCTGTCGCAAGCACCTCAACCTCCTCATGCAAGCCTGGCACGCCAAAGCTGATGCCCCGGAAGCCACGAAGGCCGAGGCCACAAAAGCATATAAGAAGACCCTACGCGAGGCCATGTCGGCAGGTGTGCCCGATGGCATTATCGCCCGCGCCCTGGCTCTCGCTGAGCAGGGGGAAACCGCCTTCGACTTCCCCGTGTATGACACCGACTGGGAAGGGGAGGCATACTTCACCGTCTCAGGCCAGAACGCCAACAACTCTGTGCGTATGTCTAACAGCTTCATAAGCTCGGTGCAGCATGACAAGCCTTTCGACCTTCTGCGCCGTACGGACCGTAAGCCCTCCAAAACCCTGCCTGCCCGCGAGCTATGGGACCGTATAGCCCGCGCATCCTGGGCCAGTGCCGACCCGGGCGTGCAATATGACACCACTATCAACGAGTGGCACACTTGTCCTGTGGATGGTAGTATTAATGCTAGTAATCCTTGTAGCGAGTACATGTTCCTGGATGATACAGCGTGCAACTTGGCGTCTCTGAACCTAATGCACTTTATGGGCGATGACCCTACTGCTGTGCTCGACATCGAGGCTTATCGCCACGCTTGCCGCCTTTGGACTATGGTGCTGGAGATCAGCGTCGCTATGGCTCAGTACCCGAGCGAGGAGATCGCCATGCGCTCCTATCTCTACCGCACGCTGGGACTAGGCTACGCTAACCTGGGCGCTCTCTTGATGCGCCTGGGCATACCGTACGACTCGCCCCGTGGCTATGCGCTGTGTGGGGCCTTTACATCGATTATGACAGGCGTGGCTTATGCCACCTCTGCCGAGATCGCTTCCGAACTAGGCGCATTCGATCGCTTCGATGCCAACCGTGAGCCTATGCTGCGCGTGATCCGCAATCATAGACGCGCTGCTTATAACGCCGCCGACAAAGAGTACGAGGGCCTGACTGTCAAGCCCGCAGGCATCTCACCCGCCAACTGCCCACCAACCCTCAATGCCGCAGCCAAAGTGGCCTGGGACGAGGCGCTGGAGAAAGGCGAGAAGTTCGGCTACCGTAACGCCCAGGTCAGTGTAATTGCGCCTACCGGTACTATCGGGCTTGTTATGGATTGCGACACCACAGGTATTGAGCCTGACTTCGCCCTGGTGAAGTTCAAGAAGCTCGCGGGTGGCGGCTACTTCAAGATCATCAACCAGTCGGTGCCCTCGGCGCTGGCGAAGCTCGGCTACAGCCCCAAGCAGGTTGACGATATAATCTACTACTGCGTGGGGCATGGCACGCTGGCGGGTTCCCCTTCGATAGACCATGAGGCCCTACTCAATATCGGCTTCGATGAGGCGGCCATTGCCAGGCTGGAGGTGGCTCTCCCGTCGGCATTCGAGCTGCAGTTCGCCTTCAGTCCCTTCGTACTGGGAGACGAGTTTTGTCGCGTGCAGTTGGGTCTCACCGACGAGCAGATCAACTCTCGTGAGGGTATACTCTCGCACCTGGGCTTCTCTCGAGCCGAGATCGCCGCCGCCAATGACTATGTATGTGGCACGATGACGGTCGAGGGCGCGCCGCACCTGATGCCCGAGCACCTGCCCGTCTTTGATTGCGCCAATCGGTGCGGTCGCCGAGGCACGCGCTTCCTCAGCCCAGGCTCCCACCTGCATATGATGGCTGCGGCACAGCCATTCATATCGGGAGCGATCTCGAAGACTATAAATATGCCTGCCGAGACATCGATAGGCGAGGTGGGCGACATACATATGAAGGCATGGCGCTTGATGCTCAAGGCTGTCGCTATCTACCGAGACAACTCAAAGCTCTCGCAGCCGCTCAACAGCCTGGGGGCTGAAGCGGGCGAGGAGGAGGACGAGGACGAGACGTCAGCCGGCATACCGATCACCCAGCGTGTTATGCAGATAGCCGCTGCGGGCGCCGATGCTGCTACGCGCGAAGTGCGCCGCCAAAAGCTGCCCAATCGTCGAGCAGGCTATACCCAGAAAGCGACCATACAGGGGCACAACCTCTATGTGCGCACGGGCGAGTACACAGATGGTCGTCTGGGCGAGATCTTCATAGATATGCACAAAGAAGGCGCGGCCTTCCGCTCAGTTATGAACTGCTTTGCCATAGCCGTGTCGCTCGGCTTACAGTACGGCGTGCCCCTGGAGG
>JALYYZ010000230.1 GCA_030945985.1 Chloroflexota bacterium | reverse complement strand
CTCCTATGTAGTAGGTCTTGCCTCCATTGTAGCTGCGCCTTACCCTTACTCCTTCCGCATCGTACAGGTAGCTCTCGGAAGCCCCATTGTTCGTGATCGTGGTAGGCTGGTTGTCTATGTTCCAGGTGAGTGTTCTACCAGGCTCTCCTGTCATATTACCGTTCTGACCCTAGCTATAGACCGAACGCCCAGAGCCAATGCCTTTGTGAGAGGTACCTGAGAAGCGCCCGGTGAGAATGTTTAGATCACATTCTAATCCTGAGCGAGAAGCATCTACACCGTGTAGACAAAGAATATGTACGGTACTACAACTCTGCTCGGCCACATCAGGGTATCGGCCAAGCTATCACGGGGGCGGCGCCGTTACGGATACAACAAGCTCCAGCGGGAAATGACGGAAAGGTAATCAGCTTCCCTGTTCTGGGCGGTTTGCATCACGATTACAGGAGGGTAGCATGAGCTGTGAAATACTGACGACGTGCCTGAAGACCCTCGGATAACGTTGGTAGCCAGCACAGGTCGCCAACAGCACCGTGTGCCCGAATCCACACATATCAAACGCCTGGATCAATGGGCATCAAACACGCCGTCCACTCCAACCACCAAGCCCTCCATTAGGGCAGACCTGGCCCTGTCACCGCGTCTAAATACTCCATGCTCGGTGTACTGTGCACCCTCCAGCTTTAGCACCGTTATAGTCTCATCTAGGGGGTTGACAATCCAATATTCCGGTATACCACCTTCAGCATAGTCAGCGCGTTTGGTAATGATGTCCCGTTGTGGGTCGTCCTCGCTAACAACTTCTACCACCAGGTCAGCTCCAAGCCAGTAGGCGTTTTGCAGTCTGGCATCGTTTGCATCACGTGCCGCCATCAAGTCAGGCTCACGAAATTTGCCCTCCCGGATTCTGAGACGCAGTGGGGAGTAGAATACTGTCCCGCCTCGTGGATCAAGAAAGGCACTTAGCACAAATAATAGGAACTTCGATATAGCCTGGTGGCGTTTTGTGGGCATGGGTAGCACCTCGAGCGAACCATCGGTGAATTCGAAAAGCCGATTGCTATTATTTGTGAGGCGAAGATATAGTTCCGTCGTCCACAACCCCTGCAGCGCGGCTGAATCCCCGATGACCTCACCATCGGGGGCAACAAGGCGTATCATTTGTGCCTGCGAATCAATAGCCACTGCAATTCCTCCAAACAACAGGGTGAAAATATAGCCCACTTGGCAGCAGTATAATTAGCATAAGTATAGCACGTGCCGATGCCTCCCACAAACAGGTAAGGGCCAGTCAGCTTTCACGCGGTCAATTTGCACGAATGAAAAACGCATGGTTGAGATGGATATTTGAGGTCCTCAGATCGGAAATCGACCACTCCTGAACACGGATCAGCCATGTAGCCATTACAGGTTACTCGGCGGTTGTTGCGATACATGCTTGAGGCGCTGTGGTTTACCCCTGCCCTGGCGACTTGCGCCTTTACCGCACAGGGCAGGGGGCGTGGAAGAGACGCCCCAGGGATTTAGCTGTGCCCGAACTGATCAAGCATAAAAGCTAGCTTGTCTGCAAGCTCCGCGTGTACCTGAGATTTGGTCGAGCCCATAGACGCGCCGTGACCCGCGTGTTCTTCAACCCTCAGGAGCACGGGGCGGCCCGACGATGTGGCCGCTTGCAGGCGAGCAGCCATCTTGGTCGCCATCCAGGTGACCACTCTGGGGTCGTTCAGCCCGGTAGTAACCATTACTGCGGGGTAAGGTGTGCCATCCTTTATCTGGTGATATGAGTCGACCAACTGCAGGGCGCGGAAGCCTTCCTCGGTGGCCGTGCTGCCAAACTCGGGCACATTGGGCGGCCCGTTCTCGCTATTCTCAAAGCGGATTAGGTTTGTAACTCCAACCTCGATAAACATGACCGCCCACAGATCAGGTCGGGCAGTAAGGGCGCCACCGCTCGGGATGCCCCCCGCGCTACGGCCCGCGCCCGCTAAGCCGGATCGCCGCGTGTAGCCTTTCTGAACAAGGTACTCGGCGCAGGCAATAAAGTCGTCTACAGTGTTCCTCTTGTTGAGCAGGCGGCCTGCCTCGTGCCATTCGCGACCGTGCTCTCCTCCACCACGCACATGGGCGATTGCGTATATACCTCCGCGTCTGTACCAGGCAAGCATGGCAGGGTCAAACGTTGGCAGCAAGGAGATGCCGTAGGAGCCGTAGGCCCGCAGCAGCGCCGGGTTCGAGCCATCCAGTACCAGCCCCTTGCGGTGGATGATCGATAGTGGCACCATCGTGCCGTCCTTCGCCTGCACCTCAACTTCGTGCGCTTCCACGTCGCTCGTATCAACGGGCGAGGGTGGATACCAACCGGTGTCCTCGACATGCTTGGAGGTCACATCCAGGCGCAAAAGCCGGGGCGCGACAGTCCACGACTCAACAATGAAGAGCAGGTCCGTACTGCTCTGCTCGGAGGCCCAGTCGGTCTCGCCGCCGGGAGCCAGGATGCTGCCGCTGAAAGGCAAGCGTACAGGCTCAGGTGTTCCACCGCCGAGGGGTATGCGTCGCAGCCGCGCCAGACCACCGTCCATATCGCGCACGATGAGGGCGTCGCCCACTACCTTCAGGTCTTCGATTACTGCCGCGCTCTCAGGCACCACTAACTCAGCACCGGCGAGGTCGGGAGCGCGCAAGGAGGTGGAGATAATCTTGAAGCGGGGCGCATCCTTATGCGTACGTAAATATATAGTGTCTCCCGCAACTGCGAAGGCGCTAATCGCATCGGGCACGTCGCACACCAACGTCCAGTGACAGTTCGCCGGGTCGGACAGGCCACTACGCAGCGCGGCGTACAGGGTCACCTCGCGCTGTACACCATGCAGGAGCGCTCCGAGCATCCAGTCGGTCTCAGCAGGCAGCACTACGACAGGGAAGTCGGTGGGCTCTAGCTTGATATGAGGGTTGACGCCGTGACCTAATACAGGCGTATCTTCCGCAGGGTCGCTGCCCAGTCGGTGCAAATAGCTGCGCGTGTTGGCATAGCGCGCGCCGGGAACGTCGTCGGGACCAGGCTGGTTGATGCGATGGTAGACAAAGGCGTCGCCCTCCGGCAGCCACTGTGCGCTACCGAACTGCGCTCCTGGTATTGCAAGTTCGTTGGGTACGCCCGACTCAGCGTCCAGTATGTGCAGCACGCTATCTTCCGAGCCACCGGGCGAAACGCCGTAGGCAACCAACTTACCGTCAGGCGATGGGAAGTACCAGTCGAGCGCACTATGTACATCTCCTGTAAAGGTGTTGGGATCTATAAGTACCCGCTCCGGCGCCTCGTCACCGACGCGTACTACAAGCTTACCCAGGTTCTCTCCGGTGTCACGGCGCATGTAGAAGGTACGCCCACCGGCCTTCGCGATATGGCTGAGGGAGCTACCGGCGTCTCCAAGCGTCTCGATATCGGCGAGCAAAGCCGGGCGTTCGGGAAGGGCGTCGAGGTATGCCCGTGTGTGTGCCGCCTGCGCCTGGAGCCATGCGCGAGCTTCGTCGTCCTGCAACTCCTCCAGCCACCGGTAAGGATCCTCTATGGTCGTACCGAAGTGAGTGTCGCGCACAATCTCCACCCGTGCAATAGGTTGCGTCATAATCTATACTCCTCAACAAGAATAGTGTACATGGCCGGCCACAATAGGCATGGCTGCCATTATATCACCCGGCGGTAAACGACAACAAACCAACAGGCTCTGCTGAGAGCTTGTTGGTTTGTTGTGTTGCGCCACCCTTGCCTGCGGCCCTGCCTTTGGATTTTTGGCTTGTAAGCTACTGCCGCCTTGTGGAGCGTACAGGATTGCAGGGGCGCTCTTGCAGCACTTTCAGGCACGTCTTACACACATCGAGCAAGAAACCGGGCTCGGGCGGTCCACCACTGTATGCGGGCAGGAGGCGCACAATCATATCGTAGTCGCCGGTGACGGAGTGACCATGTATACACTCGCCTGCGGCTGCATTCACGAGCCTCTGGTTAGCTTCCTCGGCCAGGCAACTTGGGCAGTGCTGGCGGTAGGAGGTGTTAGGACAGCCTGGCGTCGCGCACTTCGCGGGTCCGTATGACATTTACGTTGCTCCTTACTCTCTTGTTGTTTGATGTTCGGCTGTTGGTAACGTCTAGCTCAGCGGTATCGCTGGGCATAACTCTTGAGACGTGATTCCCTCTCAGCCGTCTGCTCAAGGCGCATCGTCGTCTGAGCGGCGTTCTCACCGACGGCAGTATCGCTCTCAACGCCCGCAAGCCACGAGCGGATCTCGTCCTGGCCGATACGCCAGCACTCACCTGCGCGCAGGGGCCATGCCGCTACAACCTCACTCTTGAAGAGGCGATATATGCGAAACTCGGGCTCATTTCCCGTGGCCTCCCACAACAGGGCACGCGCAAGATCGCTGCTTCCCGGCCCTCCACCGTCCCACTGGAAGCTGGAGGCGATCCCTCGGACCTTGTTGTTCAAGCTGTAGCGTTGGCCATCCTGCTCGACTGTAACCTCACACTGTACGGGCTCCCCAACACCGGTGCCTACAAAATATGTGCTCATTCTAAGCGTCTCCTTTGCCACCACAGCATGGCGAGCCAAGGGCTTCCGCGCAAACAGTCTGACCCTGTTACTCGGCGCTCATGCTTCCGGTTGCCTCATCTCCACCCGGTGATGTCGTATCAGCGTCATCCGCAGGCGCAGCGTGAGTTTGCATAGCCCATGGATCCACAGCAGCCGCCAAAGACGCGCTCTGCGTCGCTTCCAGCTCCTCAGCCGTGATTTCCCCGCGGCTGATCCTACGCTTGTTGAGCGCAGCCTCATTCACCGCGTCAAAGCGACGCCTCATCTCGCCCCTGGTGTCATCGGCTGACATACCTGCTGTATTCTCGTCCTGTCGCATTCTGCTATCCCCCTTGCACGGCGCTGTTGCCACCGATGCATCAGTGATTTATGTCAAGCAGGTAATGCGCTTACTGAGTTACATACAGGCACCGTCCAGGCACTGCCACACTCCGTGCCGACGGCACATGTCACTGTACCGCTAGCACCCTCTTCTAAAGCATAGGGCTAAACGTACAGGCCCAAAGGCAAAACGAGCACGAAATAAACGGGCTCCTGCAAAAAGGCGTGTTGACCTGGGAACTTATGCATTATCTACTTTGGCAGTATAACACCCGCGCGCCTCCATGACAAGGCACGCCTCAACATGGAGGGGGCGCCATTTCATATTGCAGGTTCAGGTTCTGGCCCAAACGAGGGCCATGTGGGAGGGTGAACGACAGGCCGCCTGCAAAGCCAACAGCTATTGTGGTACAATACAGATGGCTGGACGCCTCTTTTTGCGAGTTGGCTTCGGGCTCGGGTGACCGGTTCCGTGTCGCAACGGACCGGCCACTTTCTTTTGCGCCGAGCCGTCTCGCGTGCTGTGGTCCGGCTCAGTTTAGATAATTAGAGAAGAGAAGAAGAGGGAGCGGTATTGTCGCTCCCTCTTCTTCTTCTCTTCCTCATGCCCACACGCGACTGGGTTTGGTGCTTAGGGCTCCGGCACAAATAACCTGACCAGATAGCACAGCTACAAGTGTCCTGGTTATGCCCACTCCTGTCATTAGAATTGTCAACTTATGCAGGCGTGCGCCCTTGGCTGTAGTCACAACCAGCGAAGGCGATGCCATGCCACTGCCAGTTGCCTTGATTTGCGAGCTGGTGCAGTTTCCAACTACCTCTTAGCTTTTCAAAGTCAAAAATAGAAATCAAAACCCTGCGGGTTTTGATTTCTATTTTCCTGGTTAAGAAGCGCTCTTTCCCCAAGACGTGGCTGGAAGCTGCACTAGAGAAGCTACGGGCCGTGAATAGGCTTGACGGGTATGGCGGCGCAGTATATAATCCGCGCACCCTATACAACGTGTACGGAGTTATAGCAAGTATTCGGGAGGAGACGCGATGCTCAGACGTGTTTTGGCGCAGGCGGCACTGATTATTGCTATTATGCTGCTGACGACGATCTTCCAGCCGCTGCACTATTTGCAGACTATGGCGCAAGGACAGCCGGCTTGCACGGCGTTCAAGGAAACGGGCAAGAGCTTATGCGGAAAGTTCCTCCAATACTGGCTCGCGCATGGTGGTCTGCCTCAGCAAGGATTCCCTATCACCAATGAGTTTACCGAGATCTCCGACCTCAACGGCCAGAGCTACACCGTGCAGTACTTTGAGCGGGCTGTGTTTGAGGCACACCCCGAGAACCAGCCGCCGTATGATGTGCTTTTATCACAGTTGGGCACCTTCAGGTTTCAGGCAAAATACAACAGCGTTGACCCTGCCCCGCCTCCGCCCACAATAGCCCCGCCACAGCCAACAACACAACCAACAGCACAACCGACAGCGCAGGCAACGGCTACGACTGCCGTCGCAGATGACACCCCTCCACGTATGACTCTGGCCGACTTCAAGCTCCTGTACGATAACCCTGCCAAACGTCCCCTGATCATCGATGTTCGCGGGAAAGAGTTTTACGACGCAGGGCATATCAAGGGCGCTATCTCCTTCCCGGAGGCTGACGTTGACGCGCGCGTGAGCGAATTACCGAAGAACAAGTTGATAATAGCCTACTGTCAATGACCGGCCGAAAACGAAAGCGCCCGTGTGGCGCTGAAACTCCATACCTCCTATGGCTTTAGCTACAGTAACTTGAAGGTCCTACTCGGCGGCTGGAATGGTTGGAAAGATGCCAACTCGAAGAACCCCAGCGCTTATCCCATTGCCACGGGCTCTGCCTTCAGTGCGTTGATAGCGCAGCAAGATGAAGGCTGCCGCTAGCCTCGAAGATGATAGCTGGTACCTTACCAGCTAAATAGTGATGGTAGGATAGAGGTGAGGAAGCTTGATGCGAGCATCGGCAGCAGTGAATTGCCATTTGATCGTGACTTGCGCCTGGTTACGCTCACATTTCCATGCTGCTACTTCCCTGGCTAATGTCTCCTGGTCCGCTATGCGGCTGTCCAGACATTGCTGCTCTAACGCTGATAGCTCTGTCTCTGCCATATTCAGCCAACTCACCAGCTCCCATGCTCTGGTGTGTAATGCCACTCTATCCTCTCGGCAATACGTCTGGCCTCCTCTGGTGGGAAAGCCTCGTACAGCACCCATGGTCCATG
>JALYYZ010000186.1 GCA_030945985.1 Chloroflexota bacterium | reverse complement strand
TTGCCATCAGGTCAAGTACACGAGCCTGGCGTAGCTTAGCCTGGTCAGGGTGGATGAAGGGATCATATTCACTTGGAGCCTGCGGCAAACCGGCCAATAGTGCAGCCTCGGACAACGTCAGGTCACGTGCCTGCTTACCGAAATAAGTAAGCGCTGCGGCCCCAATACCATAAGCCCTATGTCCATAATAATTCTGATTCAAATAGAGGGACATAACGTCCGATTTTTTGTAGCGTTGAGCTATCTGCACGGCGAGTATAGCTTCACGTAGCTTACGCTCAAGAGACTGCGCCCTACGGTCGGCCTCGGTAAAGAAGACGTTACGAGCCACTTGCTGGGTAATCGTAGAAGCGCCCGATTTGCCGTTGCCTCCCAGGTTGATCGTAACTGCCCGGAGCAAAGCATAAGGGTCAACTCCCGGGTTGGTATAAAAACTACCATCCTCTGTGGCTACCGTGGCGCTGATCACTAGCGGTGAAATTTTATCGAGCGTCAATTCCTCGCGCGGGCCTGTAGCCTCGTCTATGAGGTCGTATAGCTGCGTGCCGTTGCGGTCGTAGAACTTGGTAGTCTGCGTGGTAATACCGTTAATTGCAATGGAAGCAGCAAGATTTGCCGGATCGACAGGAGGGAGTTTGCTAATATACCAACTGGCGCCCGCAAAGCCCGCGCCTAACCCGCTTAAGGTCGCCAGCAGGCCGGCTATCCAGAGCACGATAACTACCCGCGCCACCACGCCGAACCCACCCATACGCCCGTACCGTGCTCCCGCTACCTGGGAGCGTATATAGCCGACATGTGAGCGTGAGCGCATATTGCGATGGCGCATGAGGAAGTAAGGCAGGGTCCGGTTGTGCGTCGATGCCCTGCTCTTGGTCCTGGGAGTAAGTGTTGCCGCCTCGTAGCCCAGCTTGAACTTCATACCTGCAAGGTCTGTCTGGCGAAGGCGAGAGGTACCACCCGAGGAGGGTTGCACCAGCACAGTATCTGCAAGACGCCGTGAAGTGCCGTTGCTGTTTGACTGCCCTTCTGGGAAAACGTCACCAATTGCAGTTGTGCCATTCAGTTGCTCTGTGCCGACGCGCACTCTGGCGGCGCGTATGGTAGAGGAACCAGCAGCAGAATAGCCACTTCCATTGCCGGGCGAAATGATAGGCAGTGGCTGAGTAAGTTTTATAGCATCTTGACCCACAGGCAAAGTATCATGCTGCCCATTGGTGGCAGAACCATTGGAAGGAGATAGCTGCCCGCCGTCTCGCGAGCCATCGATCTTACGTGGGCGGTTTTTGATTCTTAACATCGTATTGTTATTATAACGCTTACCCTGGAGGATAATGTGACGTGCAAAAGCATAAAAAATGCAGCGAAAAGCTGTGTCTGTAACAAAATTACTTACTATACGATACCATTTGCTCCTCTATGCAGTCAAGTTCAATAGAGTGGCAGGACTATAGCACAAGCATAGTAAGAGGTGCCAAACTCCACCTGAGCAGAGCCCTCCGTGGGCTAATGCTGTTTGTCACAGGGGCGGCAATCTTGTACAATAGGTGGTAATTAGTCTTGTTCAGCTAATTTGGAGGAAGGCATTGGCAGCTAACGAAATCAATATCAGCACACGCGATATGGAGCGACTGGTAGATTGGATGAGACGGTCAGGTAGACCGCAGACGATACAGTCATTAGCCCGGCGCTACCTCGAAGTGATCCGAGAAGAGAGGGGCATAAAGGATGGAGCGGGTAAGGCTCCAGGCAAGTAAGGATCTGCACACAAGTAAAACTAGCGTGGAAAGAAAAACAGCATTAACGGTGAGCGGCATAGGAGCCAAGCAAGCATGGATACAGAGACGCAAATAGCATTTAAGGGCACAGAAGAAGAGCAGCACCTGGCAACTCGCACCTTCGAGGTGATGAAGCGCAAGGGTATGCTCTTTGGGGCGAATGCACCCATCAAGATGAGCGTCGATGCCATCGTCAAGGCCTTGACCAAAGAGGGTGGAGCGCTGATAGGCGGTAGCGCCGGTGAGATAACACAGCAAGTTGAGAGAGTGCTGCTAAACAACGGAACTGTATTTGGCCGGGAAGAGAACGGCGATTTCGTAACGACCAAGGCCGGCCATGCTCCCGCCGGCAAACAGGGCGACAAGATGCACACCTTTGAGCGTCGCATCAACACAGAAGCAAAAGCGCTGGACCAGGCATCGGCAAAGGAATACGCAGAGTCCCTCGTCAACAGGGCTGCGGAACGTAACGCCCTGATTGACACCCTGGCCGAGATGCCGGCACCCCCGCCACCCACCGTAAAATCGCAATATATGCCCCAACCGCTACTCACACCGCGCGGTACCGAAACATCCACATTGATCCGGCAGGAGCTTATCCCCAGGCCACCGGAGCCCGAACCTGTGGAGGCTGAAGAAGAACCTACCCCACAGCGTGTACACGAGCCCGTCCAGACTGCCCCCACCATCCAGCAGCAGGCTCCCCCCCCTACGCCGGCTCATCAGCCTGCGGTGCCTGTGCCCCTGATACCGACCCCGTCTGTGCAAGCCGGCACTGTCGGATCACAGCAGGCTCCTCCCAGGCGAGTACAAGAAGATTCGGCGGCAGCCCCCGCACGCCCCAGCGCTACGCCTGCCGTGCCTATGCCGCATAGCGAGCCGACACTGCCTATACCCGTGACAGCGGAAGGGCCGGTAGCGAGGCCCGCAACACCGCAAGTGTCCACCCCTCAGCCGACACCCACACAGGTCGCCACACCCGCGCCAGTAGCCGCAGCCCAACAGCCTGGTACACCATCCAACTCGGCCACCTCAGCTGCCTCGACCACCCCGGCACAAGTTACTCCTGCGCCCGCAGCCCAGCAGGTGCCCACCGAAAGGCCCAGGCAGGCACCACCTGTGCCCGCCGTGCCTGCCGCACCCGCTGCTCCTGTAATCACGGGGCCCATAGAAGTCTCCATTAAGAGTGAAAGTGGACCCATTACTATCGACCTTACAGAATCGCTTGACGAGATACTGCTTGATGAGCGTGCGGCTGCTGCCCTTGAGAAAATGGTCGCAGACCTGGTATCCAACGATACACGCCTGGTCGCTTTTGGCTCCGATATATTCGCAGAGGAGGGCGTGGAGCGCTTCAGCAAGGGTGACTTCAGGCGAATACGTGAGTACCTGGAAGAGCCCGAGACCGGCGGTGTAGCTTCCGACCGCGACATCATGGCGGATGTCCTGGGCAGACGCCCAGAGCATCCTGACTATGAGCGGCTACGCTTCTCTCTCGACTACAGAATGCTGAAAGAGAAGAAGGATTTCGACTTCGTAGGCATAGACACCGACCGGCTTTGGATTATTACCAACTCTTCGCCTGCTTTGCCACCTGTGCGCAAGCCTGCTGAAGTCGGGACGGACTACCGCTTCCTTGAAGATCACGCTGTGCAAGCCCTGGAGGAAGTGCAAGAAGGGACTCTGGACCCCATCGAGTATGCCTTGACCACATACGAATATGAGAATGGAGTACTACCTTACGACATGCGCTTCAAACGAGCCTTCCCAGGACAGGTGTTCGAGGACCAGAAGTCATCCTTGATGCGGTTCGAGATACCGCAGCTTTATGGCTCACTTATAGCCGAGTTACGCTACCCTATGGGTAACAGGGGAGGCTTCATTATGGGCCTCAGTGAGCTTTTCACCGAGCACATGGTACCGGGAGCAAGGTTCACTCTTATACCGACCGACCGAGGCGGCGATGTCTTCGAGTTACGCTTTGCGAGAGCCGAGGAACAGGAGCACAATCTGCTGCAATACGACGAGCGGAAGTCGCGCTACAGTTTCCGTCCGGTGTCATACGCAGTAGAAACCGACCCCTCTATGCTCGTGACGCAGGAACGCTTCGGTAAGTTGCACAACCAGAAGAGGCTGGAGGAGCAGGAGCGCCGGCGTCCGGAGGTAACTATTAGTCGTGCTTTCGAAGCTGTGGGTGAGAACCTCGACGGTAAGCTTTACGCTTTGCTTGATGATATTTATCCGGTAGCGAATATCGAGCGTCCCTTCTCGAAGGCGTACCTCAAACAACTGATGAGCGGCCCCTATCCGTATTTCTACCCGGAAGAGGGCACAGATGGAGCGTATTTCTACGATCCCGCGCTCAAGCCGGCCTAATATCTCAATATTGGGCTATTGCACATCCACTAGAAATCAGGTAGTTGGTTAATGTCACCTTTTGAAGATAAACTGCTACAAGTTGGGCAGGGGAAAGACCCTGTTCATTCAGCCCTCACCTTTTTGTCAGACCTGAACAGCGACGACAGATCATCACTCAGGGCCACATGGCCGGAGATACCGGTAGAGCGGCGCAAGTACATACTTAAGGAGCTTATATCTATGGCGGAAGATAATATTGACCTTGATTTCCGCCATGTCTTCTTGCTTGCCCTGGAAGGTGGCGATGTTGAAGGACGCCTGGCAGCGATTGACGGCCTGGCCGAAGATGAGAGCCGGCTACTGCTCAACAGATATATAGAGATGGTACGCAAGGACCCTGACCGAGCGGTGCGCGAAGCGGTAGCGACTGCCCTGGGGCGCTTCACCTACCTGGCTCACTGCGGCAAATTCGTGACGGGGCAGCAAGCAGAGAAGTTGCGCGATGTGTTGGTGGCTGTGAGCAAGGACAGGCAAGAGGCTGGTGATGTACGCAGAAGAGCCGTGGAAGCGCTGGGTTACTTTCATGGTGATAAAGACGTTCAGGAACTCATCAAAGAATCGTACGAGAGGGGTGGCACAGCCGCCGAGAGCGCGGTGTTTGCTATGGGCCGAAGCATGGAAGAACAGTGGCAGCAGGTCGTCCTGGATGAGCTGAAAAGTGGCCGCGCTTCTATGCGCTACGAAGCGGCGCACGCCGCAGGTGAGATGGTCCTTGAAGACGCACTGCCTTTCCTGGTGAAGATGATAGACGACCGGGACACAGAGGTGCGCCTGGGTGCTGTATGGGCTCTCGGCCAGATAGGTGGTAAACCTGCTGCTGAAGCCCTGGCGCGGGCGCTAAAGAGTACCAATATTGCCCTGCGAGAAGCAGCCCAGGAGGCGATGGACGAGATTTCATTCGCTTCCAACCCTATGGATATCAGAGGATAACTTTCCCGGCAAACTGGGTAATGCAAAGCGCCTTCCACTTTATAGTATAATTCCATCAATAGAGAATTATTCAGACTTTTAATATAGACTTGGCCATATAAAAGCTAGAAGTTGGAGCTAAATTATGTCACATAATGTCGGCGTCTTTGTAGACGTGTCTAACCTTTTTTATTCGGCAAAGTCGTCCAACGTGGAAGTCAATTACTGCAGGCTACTGGAGCATGCGGTAGCAGGGCGCGACCTCATTCGAGCATCGGCTTACACGGGTGTCGATCCCGAGAACCCAAACCAGCGCAAATTCATAGATTTTCTGCGCTCTAACGGCTACAAAGTAATTTGCAAAGACATACATAAATACGAGGGTGGGAGGATCAAGGCTAACCTCGATATCGAGATCGCCGTAGACATCATGCTGCTTTCAGCCAACCTGGACGTGGTGGTCCTCGTGAGCGGCGATGGCGACTTTGTCAGGCTCGTTGATGCCATTCAGTCCAAAGGTGTGCGTTGCGAAGTCGTAGGCTTCGGCATCAGCACGTCCAATGAGCTTATAGAAATAGCTGACCAATTCACCGAGATCGGCTCCCTACCAGGCATTTTCCGAAATGCTCCTTCAGGGCCAGGTGTGCCTGTAAGGGGTGTGCAGCAGCCACAAGTCCACGAGCGCCTATATGCAAGCATCAGCGCATATAGTTACAGTGCGAGCTTTTCACTACCAGGTGAGCGTCTATCAGGCGAGAAAGAGCGAGAGAGATTGCGTGGTAGCGAAGAGCCTGTGCAAGGGGTAACCACCTACTGGGAAGGTCGGGATAACCGCCAGGTGAAGCACATGGAGACGCCGGAGAGCAGCGCATTGCCGGCTGCCGAGAGCGGGCAGCAGTCGATGGGTTATAGTTACGCTACACATGACGAGTTTATGCTCCCCGAAGGCGAGGCTTGTATTGATCCACACTCCGTTCCATTGACCCGCCTCAATAGCGGCCAAGCTAACGGCCGGAATGAGTAGTTCTTTGGCACATGTGGAGCAAGGATCATTGTTGGAGAGAGGCATCACAGGCGCGATTTATTCGCACAACAAGCAGAGCTGGGATGAAGCAATCGCAGGAGCCGGCCTACTGCAATCGTGGCAGTGGGGCGAATTCAAACGGCAGGCAGGCTGGACGCCCCTGCGGCTTACCGTACCTCAAAGCACTAAAGATGATAACCGGGATTCGGAAGCTGGCGCACGTATATCAGCGCAATTACTCTTTCGCTCCGTACCTCGTCTACCGCTTCCGCTTTCTGTAGCCTATATTCCCCGTGGCCCTGTTTACAAAGCAGCCAACTGGGCGGCAGAAAAAGAGTTCTGGCGAGCGATACATAGGGAGGCTCGCAAGCGCGGAGCTATTTTCCTCAAGGTAGAACCGGATATTCCGCTCAGCGGAAAGGAAAGCAAAGCATCGGTGGATCGCAAGATGAAGGCTCTTCGATTCTTGCCTGCCGGCAGATTACAGCCCGCGCGCACCATCGTTCTCGATCTAAATCGACCGGAGGACGAGATACTAAAGGCTATGAAGCCCAAGACGCGCTACAACTTACGGCTGGCCGCTCGCCGCGGAGTTGCGGTGCGGCCCGCCGGTTCGTCCGATGATATACAACTCTTTTACAAACTGCTGCACGAGACAGGAGAGAGAGACGAGTTCGGTATCCATACGTTGGACTATTACCAGGAGATGTGGAGGCAGTTCGGGCCACAAGGGGACAATAGCGCAGTGGTGCTGCTCGCTGAGCACCCGAACCAGGAAGAGAGAGCGGATGGACCGATTGCGGGCTTGATGGCGCTCGGTTTCGGGCGAGAAGCCATTTATATGTACGGTGCCTCGGCCAATACAGGGCGAGAGCATATGCCTACATATCTGCTCCAGTGGGAAGCGATCAAGTGGGCAAAAGCCAGGGGCTGTGCGGTGTACGACTTTTGGGGCATACCTGACGCACCACCTGATGACATGGCGGAAGCGGCAGACGCCTTTTCCCCAACTAATACTCGCTCGGGGTTGCGTGGTGTATACTGGTTCAAGAAGGGCTTTGGCGGGCGCGAGATCGAATATCCAGGTGCATACGATTATGTGTATAACCGTGTGCTATATAAGCTGTGGATGCGCTGGCGCGGAGCTAATTTAGGATAGGAATACAAAGCTTGATCAAGAAGATCGCTCTGATGTTAGTACTTGTTGCTGCGGCCTCTGTAAGCCTGGGCTATATGAACCGCAGCAATACCCGCTCAGCAAGCCTCACTGGCAGCCCCGATGTCGGTGGCAAGATAACCTATGCTCGTGCCGGTAGCCTGTGGATTTATACGGCAGGAGGCACTCAGCAAATCACAGCAGGTCCGAAAGATGCAAAGGACAAGCGTGATGCCCAGCCTTCTTTCTCCCCGGATGGCAGCCACATTCTCTACACCAGGTTCGATGAAGGCTTTTCTGATCTATATGAGATAGCGCTCTCGGACCCTTCGGTACCGCAGGCGCTAACGAACCACCGGCCGAAGGTAGAGACGGGCGCTGAGGGTTATAACACGCAGGCCCTGTGGGCAATGCAAGGGGCATGGTCACCTGATGGACAGGCTCTGGCATTCACCTCCGACGTGGGCACCGAGTATCCAGCCCTCTTCACCATGAATGCGGACGGTACAGGTGGACGCCGCATGGAAACTCTGAACCACGGTATACAGGCAGTAGAGCACCCTGCATGGTCTCCCAATGGAGATAAAATTGCCGTGGCGAACTATGTCACCGACAACTTTAAAGGTCAGATTTGGGTACTGAACCTGTCCACGAGTAAGTGGATCGAAATTACCGCTGCTCAGGACGGAGCGTATGACCCGGCATGGTCTCCTGATGGCGCGTGGATCGCGTTTACGATGCGACAGGGAAACACCAACAACATCTTCGTCGCACCCACAGACACCCAGAGCTGGACCGATAGCCACGCCCCCACAAAACAGCTTACTACAGATGGAGCATCACGTCAGCCTACCTGGTCACCGGACGGCACGAAACTGGCGTACATTTCGTTCAAGGACGCCTCGTTCGACCTCTATGCAGGAGATCTCAAGCAGGACACGGCGGGAAAACCCGCATTGCAGAACATCCAGAAACTGACAGATAAGGCCAATCTGGACGCTGCATCTGGGCTGAGTTGGAGCAAGTAGCCCACAGACCTGCATAAGAAGGTATCAATAGTTACATAAATGCTCCCCTTCAGGGAGCATTTATGTAACAAGAGAATCGCAACCGGGTTGGCAGAACACTAGTACCTCACCAGCTAAAGATTGACTGTTTTGTTCCATTATTTCTCACATGGGTGAGAAATAATGGAACTATCAATACTTTGCTGGTGAGGTACTAGGTCCTGTTTTCAAAGCCGAAACCTCGGACTGTAGATGCTCTTTTTAGGCCTCACGTTACGCTTGTGGTCTGCGTTGATCAGCCCCCTGCAAATGACTGAACTGCGGTTTGAAAACAGGA
>JALYYZ010000147.1 GCA_030945985.1 Chloroflexota bacterium | reverse complement strand
ATAGCAGGCAACAGCCTGGTGCTGCTGGCCGATCCTAAGAACTACGGCCCGCCCGATAACGTTGCGCCGGTAGTGCGACAGGATGTGCTCGACGCCTATCCCAACATAAGCGACACCCTGAACAAGCTGTCAGCCAAGATCACCAACGACGAAATATCTGCTCTCAACTGGGAAGTAGATGGTAAGGGCAAAGAAGTAGCCGACGTGGCAAAGGAGTGGCTCAAGAAGCAGGGATTGGTGAAGTAGTATTGCCAAAATATGCTGCGTAACACCAGGTTATGGCCCATAATGACGGCATGATGACGGCAAACAATGATCCCCAGCGGATAGCAGGCACAGAGCAGACGGCTGTGCCTGCTATTGAATTCGAGCATGTAACCAAGAGGTTCCCCGGCACAAATAGTGCGGCTGTAAATGATGTCAGCCTCATTGTGCCGCAAGGGAACCTCGTGGTGCTTCTGGGGCCTTCGGGCTGCGGCAAGACCACTTTACTCAAAATGGTGAACCGGCTCTACGAGCATGATTCTGGCCGCATACTGGTCGAAGGCCATGAGGCGCGCAGTTTCAAGGTGACGGAGTTACGGCGGCGCATCGGATATGTTATCCAGAGCACGGGCCTCTTTCCGCATATGACAGTGCTGAAGAATATAGGCAGCGTCCCTGAGATGTTGGGTTGGAGCCGCGCAAAAATAGAGGCGCGCGCCGATGAGTTGCTGGAGCTTGTAGGCCTTCCGCCGGGCGAGTATCGCAATCGCTACCCATCGCAGCTTTCGGGTGGGCAGCAACAAAGAGTCGGGTTGGCACGAGCAATGGCTGCCGATCCTTCTATTATGCTAATGGACGAGCCTTTCGCGGCAATCGATAACATAACACGGCGACGGTTACAAGATGAGCTGCTCAGGATACAGGGGCAGGTACGCAAGACCATACTCTTTGTCACACATGATGTAGATGAAGCAATACGGCTGGCTGATCGCATTGCGGTTATGAGACAGGGCAAGGTGGAGCAATATGATACTCCCTTACATATACTCTCAGCGCCCGCAAGCGCCTTTGTAGCCACCCTGGCAGGGTCGGAGGACGTTCTACGCAGACTTAGCTTGCTGACAGTGGAGAGCGCTATGAACCCTGCTGGACAGGGTAATCTTAGCAAGCCGATAGAGGAGGCGCCAACGTTGGACGCTGGAAGCAGTTTGCGCGACGCGCTGAACCTTTTGCTGAGTAAAGGTACGCACACCTTGTCGATTATCGACAGCCAACGGCGTACCATCGGCACTGTGGACCTGGAGGGCATACAAAGAGTCACGAGGGGTCACGAGAGAAGCATAGAGAAATGACGACACCTGAACACCATGTCGATTACTAACTATCTGTTTTCACACTTTGACCGTATCTGGCCCAGGCTCGTAGAACATCTAACGCTGAGCGGAATTTCGCTCGGGATAGCCATGTTGATAGCGCTACCCCTCGGGCTCATATTGAGCCGGGCTCAGAAGTTTGCAACGCCGGTGCTCGGGCTGCTGGGTGTTATATATACAATCCCGAGCTTCGCCTTTTTTGCCTTCCTTGTACCTTTTACAGGCATTGGCGCCCAACCGGCGATTATTGCGTTGTCCGCTTATGCCCTTGTCGTATTGGCGCGTAACACTATGGTCGCCTTCACCGGTGTCGACCCGGCTATCAAGGAAGCCGCGCGTGGCATGGGTATGAGCCCAGGGCAGGTACTGAGGCGCATAGAGATACCCCTGGCGCTTCCTATAATCGTGGCTGGCACGAGGATAGCAGCTCTCTCGACCATAGGCCTGACAACCGTGGCCGCCTGGGTGGGCGCGGGTGGGTTGGGTCAACTTCTTAAGGATGGTATGAGCGATCCAACTTACTCCAAGCTGTACGCGGGCATCATCTGTGTGGGCGCAATAGCAATCGGGATCGATATAATCTTTAGATTGGTCGAGCGCCTGGTAAGCGTACCCACCCCTAGAAAAACTCAACAGATGATCTCCGATACAATAGTTCCAACAGGGCAACCCAAACAAGCCTGATGGAAATATTGCAACAAGCCTGGGACTATGCGAGCGATCCCAGCAACGATTTCTGGAAGTCGTTGCTGATTCACCTTGAATTAAGCGGCTCGGCGCTCGCTATTGCCATAGTCATCGGGGTTAGCCTGGGCATAGTGATCAGCAGGTACGGGGCATTTGCTCGCCTGGTCGTGAACTTTGTAGGGGTTATGCGAGTTATACCAAGCATTGCTGTGCTCTTTATATTGCTGCCCCTGCTGCACACGGGCCTCAAGCCATCGATAGCAGCCTTGAGCCTCCTTGCTATACCACCCTTGCTGATAAACACGGATGCCGGTATGCGTGGAGTGGATAAGGCCGTTATAGAAGCCGGACGGGGACTGGGAATGTCATCGTGGAGGTTGCTATGGAAGGTGCAGATGCCGCTTGCCCTACCCGTAGTGCTGGCGGGACTGCGTATTGCGACGGTCGAAGTAGTAGCCAGCGCCACATTAGCGACACTTATCGGCGGCGGCGGGCTCGGCGATTTTATTGCAATCGGTCTATCGCAGTTGCGGAATGAGGTGCTGCTGGTGGGAGCAATCCCCGTGGCGTTACTGGCGATCATATCCGAGGTCGGTTTATCCTACCTACAGAGGCGAATAGTCGCACAGACACACACCAGGTGAAAGCTTCGTGTTTCTTACACATAGCTTGTAAAAGAGAGCAGTGGAAGAGACGGCACCTTTTGAAGAACAAACAATCCAAACCCGAACGGGTTTGGATTGTTTGTTCTTCTCTTCTTTTCTTCTTTGCCTGAAGAGGCGCCGGGCAGAACCTGCGTTCTTACTTGATGCGCTTGATGATGTGGTATCCATAGGGGCTGGTTGTAGGATCATAATCAGCTATGCCTATCTCGCCTACTTTCAAGGCGAAGCCAACATTGCCGAAGGCGGGCACCATACCCTGACGCGCAGCTTCACTGCCGACTGCGGTGACACCCAGGTTAGCCATGCTGTAGATACCTGGAGGCGAATCGTCGGTATTGTCAGCGACGAGCTTATCATAGTCTGCGCCCGCTTTGGCCTTGGCCAAGAGGTCGTAGGCCAGTGTTTTGGCCTGGTCCTGTGTACGAGTTGTGGCTTTGGCTGGAGCGCTGCCCCGGAATCCGACAGCATCTTTGAAGCCGATCAGTATATGCTGGACAGTGATGTGGTCGTCCTGACCGGCAGGCTTGGTAAGAGGCGTGGGCGGTGGTGGAGTAGGCACCCTCTTGATAATGTGGTATCCGAAAGGACTCGTAGCGGGATCGTAGTCAGCTATGCCTATCTCGCCCATCTTGAGAGCAAAACCAACGTTGCCAAAGGCGGGTACCATCTGACTGCGCGGATATTCCGTGCTGCTCTTGGGAGTGACGCCATTGTTAGCTAGGCTGTAGATACCTGGAGGTGAGTCGTCGGTATTGTCGGCAACCAGCTTATCATAGTCTGCACCGGACTTAGCCTGGGCGAGAAGATCATAAGCCAACTTCTTGGCATCTGCCTGGGTGCGACCCTGGGCCTTGGGTGGCACCTGGCCCCGGAATCCGACGGCATCTTTGAAGCCGATCAGTATGTGCTGCACTGTGATGTGTTCGTCCTGGCCAGCTGTACTTTGCCCGGGAGTGCTTTGCATGGTGGGATTCTCCATAGGTGTGCTAGCAGGCGCAACACTGGGTTGGGCTGTAGCCGCAACGGCTGTATTGGCGGTCGCAACAGTTGTATTAGTGGCAGCAGCAGGAACCTGCCCTGCATTATCTCCTCCACAAGCTGTGAGTAGCAGAGAGAACAAGAAAAGCATTGCTGCTACGCTTGCATGTGTACCTGATTTTCTCAAACTTTCCTCCAATTAGGATGCGTCCCATCCGCAGGTGGATCTCGGCGGTGGGCGTGAAAATGGGTCGTCCTACTATTATAGCGGGAAAAGGTAGCTCACGTCACATCCCGCCACACTTCTCCACATCTCTCCTGAAGAATAAACAATCACAACCCTGCGGGTTGTGATTGTTTATTCTCCCCTACAAGAAACAATAAAGCAAAGTGACGAGCATTCGGCTCGTCACTTTGCTTTATTGTTTCTTGTTTTTACTCAGCCTACCTAGCAAGAGCCACTTTCATGCGTAATCCGCAAGTGTCAGCACGACGAAACCGCCCGTGTTGCGTAAGACGTGATTCTTAGTTCTGCTGAGCTGGAAGCCAGCAGCGCGATCAGCCTTATGTGCTTGAGAGCTACTTGCCACCATACTTGGCTTTGTTCTGAAAGGTGCCTAGCTGTGAGAGCAGAACATCATAGGGGGGCTGGTTCTCGGGGTGCGATTCAAACACAGCACGCTCGAAATACTGGACCGTGTACGGCTTGCCGTTGAGATCACTTACCTCGGTAAATTCCTCCGAGATAGGATAACCCTGCTGGGTCAGGCCGCCATGCTGCTGCCAGTACTGGAGGAATTTGCCGCCGACACGATGGCCCGTTTCTTTGAAGAGTGCCGAGCCCGGGCTATTATTTGCCGTCTGGTTTGGCGCGCCACTTGGGTACTTCTTTTTGTATTGGAAGGTGCCCAACTGAGAAAGGAGAACATCGTACGGTGCGCTATTTTCAGGGTGATATTCAAACACAGCACGCTCGAAATACTGAACCGTGTACGGCTTGCCGTTGAGATCACTTACCTCACCCATCACATCCGTAATAGGGAACCCTTGCTGCGGAAGTCCGCCATGGCCTTTCCAGTAATCCAGGAATAATCCATTGACAGCCCTACCCGTTTCCTGGAAAAGAGCACTACCTGTGCCTGGAAGGGGCACAGGTGGCGAGAAAGGCACACCCGAGATAGTAGACATCATTACGTCGGTACCATCCTTGGCGGAGGCATCTTCCCAAACCACTGTATTACCCGAAATATGCGGATAGCTCTGGGCGCCGGGACCCACATAGATCGGAAACTCACGATGTGTGGTGAGATCATAGCCGTAGATGTCGGAGTTCTGCCCTTTGGGATCGTTACGAAAGTCGCTCCAGACAACCAGGTTGCCGGAAATAGCCGGCTCCATCTGGCTACCGGGCGCGTTGGAGATAAGGAATTCCTTATGAGTAGTAAGGTCGTAACCGTAAAGGTCGGAGTTGTACTCTTCGCCTTTGCGAAAATCGGACCAGACGACTGTATTTCCTGAGATAGCAGGGTAGTTTTGGAGGTCGGCGGCATTGGAGATAACGAACTCCTGGTGGGTTGCGATATCATAGCCGTAGATATCGCCGTTCGGGCCGTTTGGATCGGTCTCATTACGAAAATCGGCCCACACGATCACCTTGCCGTTGGTTGCGGGATGGCGCTGGGCACTGCGCGCATTCGAGACGAGGCTCTCTTTGCCGGTTGAGATATCGAACATATAGATGTCTCCCCCCTCGAGGTCATCTGATGCTTTGACATCTCTGTAGTCGGTCCAGACTATGATGTTGCCTGAGACCTGGGGCTCATTTTGCAACCTGGGAGCCACGGTTATGGGAACAGCTTTCCTGTCACTCAAGCTGGCGCCGTAGATGTCTACGTTGGCTGTAAGGT
>JALYYZ010000139.1 GCA_030945985.1 Chloroflexota bacterium | reverse complement strand
CAAGAGTGGCATACAGAATGTTGGGAAAGAAGTAAGGAGCAGAAACCCGCAGGGTTTCTGCTCCTTACTTCTTCAGGGAATTTGTCGCCCACGACCTAGCGCAGTTTCATGGACCTCTTGGGAAAAGAGCACTGGTTTCCAAGAACAAAGAAATCGAAACCCCGGGCGTTTCGATTTCTTTGTTCTCCTTTGAGAAGCTACAATGTTCATGAAACTGCACTCGTACCCTACCAGGAAAGTATCAATGGTTTCAAGTTTCTAACCATGTGAGAAACTTGAAACAAGCCAGTCAATCTTTCGCTGGTGAGGTACTAGCCGGCACGGCACCAATCCCCGAACCCCGCGTGACATGATCCATCGTCATGGCAGGGGGTGCCATCGTTGGCCTAGCAGGAGTGCGGCTGTGACCAGCGCTATGCCGAGCCCGGCAAAGGCGACGCTGATATCGACCACTTCGTGTTTGGTGATAAGATATGTCGGGAGGCCCTCGAATACTTTCTCAAGCTCGCTCGCGCTGCTCGCCGCGTAATATTTGCCGTCGGTCATGCTTGCAACCTGCTTGAGCGTTTCCTCGTCGATCCCACGCTTGAATCCACCGAACTGCCCTCCACCGCCGAATCCGCCCTGACCGCGCCCACTCTGGCCGCGTCCGCCCTGGAACCCGGGCGGCCCGAAGTCGGGCTGTCCATTGGCTGTGCCGAAGCCTATGGTATAAACCCGCACGCCACGCGTCACCGCCTGCTGCGCCGCGTCCAGGGGCGGCACCCCGCTGGTGGCCACACCGTCGGTGAGCAGTACGATGATGTCGGGTGCAAAGGCTCCCTTGGGCACAGGCACTGCCGGGTCAGCGATCGATGAATCCTGATTACTGGGAGCTACGAGCTTGTCGATATCAGCGATGGCATCGATCGACGTGAGGATCCCGCTACCGATAGCTGTGCCACGCGCTGTGGTGAGACTCTTGATAGCGTTCTCCAGGGCTCCCTGGTCGGTAGTAGGGGACTGGATCAGCTCGGCGTAGCCGGCAAAGGCGACAATGCCGATCTCTGTGCTCGACTTCTGATTGCGCACAAAGGAGAGTGCAGCGGCCTTTGCAGCCTCAATACGGCTGGGGTCAATATCATTCTGACGCATGCTCCCCGAAACGTCGATCGCCAGGATGATCGTTGCCTGCCCGGTTGGCACGCTCACGATGTCTACCGGGTGCGCCAGCGCGAAAACCAGGCCGGTGAGCGCAGCGAGGAAAAGCGCGAAGGGAAGGTGCCGCCGCCACCTGGAATACTTTGGCAGAGCGGCACGCACCAGCGCTAGGCTGGAGTAGCGAAGGCCCACGCGCTGCTTGCGTAGGACCAATATATAGGCCAGCACCAGCAACGGCACCAGCGCCAGCAGGAGCAAGAAACCGGGCCAAAGTAAGCTCATCTGTTACCTCCGGGACCGCTCATCATGGCAGTCGCCCCAGCCAGAGAAGGGACAGTGTACCGCCGGCAAGCATCACCAGGAGGCCCGCACCGGCGAATAGCGAAGTTATTTCCATCTGTTGCGGCTTGATTATCAGTTGTGGGTTCAAGTTGTTATAAATCGTCTGCAAATCGGTCTCGTTATCTGCGTTGTAATATGTGCCGCCGGTCAGGTCTGCGATTTGCTTCAGGGTCTGCTCATCGAGCCGCGAGACAACGGTGAAGCCCTTGAGATGCAGAGTCGCGCCCGAAGCGCTGCCGAGCCCCACGGTATAAATACGTATCCCCTGCTGGGCTGCGGTCTGTGCAAGCTCCATGGGGTCGGGGTTCTCGTTATTTTCCCCATCGGTCAGCAGGATGATAACTGCGGAGCCATAAGTGCCTTTCGGCACGGGCGAGGGCGTGGGCACCTGGCCGCCGGGGCCGGGCGTGCCACGGGTGGAGAGGCTCAATGGTGGATTAGTGATCAACTGGATAGCCTTCAGAGAGGCGTCTATGCCGTGCGCCACAGACGTGCCGCTCTGGAGTGAGAGGCGGCTGATAGCGGTCAGGATCGCTGCCTGATCGCTTGTCGGCGCTTGTGTAGAGAAGCCCCCCTCGCTGAAGGAGACCATGCCTATCTGCACGCTCGACGGCTGGTGAGCGACGAAATCGCGTGCCGCTGCTTTGGCGGCTTCGAGCCTTGTCGGCTTGATATCGTCGGCCCCCATGCTCGCCGAAACATCGAACGCGAGGATGACAGTGCCTTCCAGCCTCGGTAGGCCAACAGTCGCTTGCGGGCGCGCCAGCGCCACAATCAGTATGGTGAGCGCCACAAGAAATATGGCAGAAGGCACGTGGCGGCGCGCGCCGAGACCGCGTTCAGACCCTTGCGAGGCTCCTACGCCGGCATGGCCGTAGTACACAAGCAAGCGTCTCCTGCGCTGCTGCCCTCGGACATAGAGAACAACAAGCGCAGGTACCGCCAGGAGCAATATTAGCATTGTGGGCCAAATGAATGTCATGATCGTGCTTTTCTCGGTTGAGGCGTGTCTCCCGCCGCGTATATCTGTGTAGTCAAGCTCTTTTTTATCTGCGCTTCTGCGCGCGAAGATTGGCGAAGCGGACGAGGGCGTGTACCATGTCTTCCTCGGTCGACAACGACAGCGCGTCGACTCCCGAGCGCTTGAATGCTTCAGTCACTTCGGCCTCGCGTAGGCGCGCCGCCTCTGCAAAGCGTTGGCGGAATTTGCGGTCGTGCGTATCAACGTAAAGGCGCTCGCCCGTTTCCGCGTCCTCCATAATCACGGGTCCCACGTCTGGTATATTCATCTCTCGCGGATCCCATAGGCGAACAGCCACAGTCTCGTGCCGTTGATTGAGCAAACTCAGGGTCCGCTCCCAGCCGGGCGCGCTGATGAAGTCGGAGATAACAAAGACCAGAGAGCGCCGCCTGATACCATGCAGCCCCGCCGCGAGCAGAGGAGCGAGGTCCGTGAGTGGGGCCCTGGGCAAGACCGGCTGCTTGAGCAGGTCGTTTACGAGGCGAAGCACCTGCATTCGTCCGCCGCGCGCGGGGATAGTGCGCTCTAACCGGCCGCTGTAGAGCATTGCGCCTACGCGGTTACCATGTCGCGTCAGCAGGCGACCGATTGTACCTACGACGTCGACCAGCACGCCACGCTTGAGGCTCTGCCGCGACTTACTCACATGGCCGAAGTCCATAGAAGGGCTCATGTCGAGCAGAAACCAGGCCGTCACCTCGCGATCTTCGGTGTACTGGCGGACGTAGGGAGTATCCATGCGCGCTGTAACGTTCCAGTCGATGTAGCGGATATCATCTTCAGGTTGGTACTCGCGCAAATCAGCAAAGTCGGTACCGTAGCCGTAGAACAGGCTGCGGTAGTCGCCCTGCAACTGCCCGTCCAACCGGCGGATGACCTTCCATTCGAGCCGTTGCAGAATATGCTCAGGAGTATGCGCGGGCTCTAGAATTGCTGTTGCCTGGGCCGGGATTCGTGTTGCTGCTGTAATCATGTAATGCCACCGCTGGGACCGGGACGCGCGATAGAATCTTTCTAAGCAGCTCATCGCCGGTGATATTGTCAGAGAGCGCTTCATACGACAGGACGAGTCGGTGCCGCAGCACATCGAGTACAACGTCGAGCACATCTTGCGGCAGCGCGTAGGTTCGCCCGCGAAGGAAAGCAAGTGCTCTCGCTGCCAGGATAAGGTTGATCGAAGCGCGTGGGCTCGCGCCGAACTGGATGTAGGGGGCGAGTTCCGGCAGACCAACCGCTTTAGGATCCCTGGTTGCGCCCACCACGTAGACCGTGTACTGAATCAAAGCCGGGTCAATATATACGTTGTCGGCTGCTTGCTGCAAACTCACGAGCTGTTCGGTTGTCAGCACTTTCTGTACGGCCTGCAACGCCGCAATCATCCGCTCGACAATGACAAACTCCTCGTTCGCGGTTGGATAATCTACCAACACCTTCATCATAAAGCGGTCAACCTGTGCCTCAGGCAGTGGGTATGTGCCCTCGGTCTCGATGGGATTCTGGGTGGCGAGCACCAGGAAGGGGTTAGGTACCTGGAAGGTTTCCCGCCCGATTGTCACCTGACGCTCCTGCATAACTTCGAGAAGCGCGCTTTGCACCTTCGCCGGGGCGCGATTGATTTCGTCGGCCAGCAGCAGGTTAGTGAAGACGGGGCCCAGAGAGGTGGTGAATTCGCCCGTCTTCTGGTTGTAGATGCGCGTGCCCACGAGGTCGGCGGGCACCAGGTCAGGCGTGAACTGTATCCGCCTGAACTCGCCACCGATCGATTCGGCCAGCGTCTTGATCGCCATTGTTTTCGCCAGCCCAGGCACGCCCTCAACAAGGATGTGACCACGCGCCAGCAGAGCGACGACCATCCGCTCCAAAAGGTGATCCTGCCCCACGATCACCTTCTTTACCTCATAGAGCACCCGCTCCATCGGCAATCCCACCTCGGGATTCTTACTTATAACATTGACATGATCCATTATTTATCTCCTCTAAAGCTTGCGACGAAATCGTATGAGCGAATCAGGATGGTCTCTATGCTGTAAACGAACGTCGCTGCTCCGTCCTCCTCGCGCGTGTACCCACTAACGTCATCCCGATGTCTTGTGAGCGCCCCGCCGGATCGCCATGTAAAACTCACGTCTCGGTCACGAGCCAACGTTGGACCTAGCACGAAAAGAGTCATCACGCAGGCTAATAGGGGGGCGATCCCCCTCCTGGGCCCGCCATATTGATCGGCACCGCGAAGCCTATCCCTACAAAGAAGTCTTGTGCTGTTGGATTTACCAGGCCCGTGACTATTCCGATCACCTCTCCGTAGCGGTTGAGCAGCGGGCCACCAGAGTTGCCGGGGTTCACTGCGGCATCGATCTGTATCATGTCCTGTAGCTTGATCGAGCTTGTAACCGGCTGGAACGAGCGATTGAAGCCGGAAATGACCCCCGCGCTCATCGAGCCGGTGAGTCCGAAAGGATTGCCAACCACAAAAGCCTCATCGCCGATGTGCGATGCGTTCGGGTTGCCGAGCGTCGCCGGCACTATCTTCGCGGGCGGTTGCTGCGCCTTAAGCACGGCGATATCGTGGTCCGGCTGCTGGCTGCTGATCTCTGCGGCTGACGTCGTGCCGTCAGCGAAGGTGAGTTGTATGACGGTAGACTGGGTGACGACGTGCAGGCTGGTTAGGATGTCGCCCTGATCGTTGATAATAACGCCGGTGCCGAGCCCGTGCTCAATGCCGCCATTCGCGCCGGCGGACTGTGCCTGAACGAGAACCATGGAGGGTTGGATCACCTGATAGACGCGCTCAGAAAGGGCCGGCTGGGGAGTGACGGAGGCAAACGCCTGAGCGATTGTGCCCTTCACGTCGCTCGTCGTCAGCAGATGAGGTGACGGCGACAGCGCCTGGTAGAGCAAAACGGCAACGAGCGCGGCCATAATGCCTGATGCAAAGATAGCAAAAGGGGCGCCGCGCCTGCGCAACTGTCGCAGACGAGCCCGCCGCAGCTCTGACGGTGTAGGGGGCACGGGAGCTGGCGGAGGCTCGAATTCCATAGGCTCGCGGAAGGCGCCGATCGAGCCACCACGCCGCTGAGGAAATCGCAGCATAGGGGCCGCCTGGGAGGATCCTTGCGCCATCTGGCCCGCGCCTGGAGCAGTCGCCTTTTCTTCCACATCGTCCAGCAGCAACCACCTCCTGGCCACTGTTCGCATCTAATTAGTCCTTCCGCATCGCTCTATAATGGGCGCTTACTTGTACATTATGAGGCCGTCAGGTTAAGGGAGGGCAGATGGAAAATGAAGTTTGCATTAACGAAGCTTGCATTGATAAAAGGCGCTATATGAATCCCTCCTCTATATAGTGTACACCAGGTACGCCCGAGAGCAGCCGGGTTCACTACCGGAGGCTCCCATCTTTCAAGGCTCACCCGACGATTGCTGCGGTATTCGTCAAGTCAGGTGCCCTGACAGGCCATTCAGATGATCTTTGATACCTGGACATAGAATGCCTGGTAGGCGCTCGTGCATAAAGAAGAGACCAACTAACACCCTAAGAGTGTTAATTGATCTCTATCTCTCATCTCAGGTGTGAGAGGACCTTTTCCAGGCCATATCTCTACTTACCGTTTCAGGCAAGAGAGGACGTTTTCCAGTCTATCTCTCTATTTCTCTTCTTATCGTGGATGAGTGAGGACCTCTTCCAGGCCACCTCTCTCTTGAGCCTCGATGCACCTTAGATCTTGCGGCCTGCGAGACGGCGGCGGACCACCAACCCACTCACCAGCAGCGCGAGGCCTGCGACGCCGGCTAGAGGCAAGGAGGAATCGGAGCCCTGACCGGTTGTAGGCATGCCAGGAACATTGCTCGATGCGCCTGATGCGCCCGAAGATGTGCCGCCGTACTCGGAGTTGCCGCTGTCCGCAGCCGTGGGCGCGGCCTGGGCGGCAGCAGCCGCCACAATCAGTTGGCCAACCATACCTTTATCAGCATGGCTATCCACAGGGCAGAACATCCGCCATGTGCCCGCCGCAGTAAAGGTCATATCGGCCTCACCCGATGCGCCGCCCGCGAGCGGCTGGGCGAATAGGGTCACCGGGGAGTCGTTTACAACGAAGGTAACATTGTGCGGGTACTTGCCGGTATTGTTGGCGATAAAGTGGACCGGCTGGCCCATCGGCACATTGACTGTCATCGGGCTGATCATAAATTCGCTCAAAGTCAGTGTGACTTGCTGTGACGACTGAGCACGGCTGAGACCGGGCGATACGATAAGGGCCAACATGGCCGCCAAGGCGAGCAAGCCGCCGGTTAGGTTACGTTTCATTATTGAACCTCCAACTTAACTTTGTCTCTTGATTATTGTTGTAGTGTTAGTTTACCTGTGTGACATGGACCGGCCACCATGACCGGGGTCTGCGGAACGAACCAAGCGTTGAACTATAGACCCACCTCCTTTTATAAGTGCTGGAGCGCCACAACAGGCAGTAGGGGAAGCACGAGATAGTGCAGAGGCTCCTTGCCGTTGGAGCTTTGACACTCCGCATGACAATACGCAGGCATGTTACAGGTGCCGGCGCCGGATTGGGGATGGAGTTAAAAGAGTGACTCTACCAGCGGTCAACGATGAGGAGAGTGAACAACCCTGTCAGCCTTCGACACCAGCCATCCGAGACGTAGCATCCAGTCATCGCACCGGGTGAGGATCGAAATTATCACACCACCCGCGCCACCCTGCAAGACTCGCTTATACCCGACGAGATAATGATTAGCTGGTTTGTTTCATTCCATCTCACATGGGTGAGATGGAATGAAACCATTAATACTTTCTGGTGAGGTACTAGAGCCCGCTTCAACGACCTTTTCGCTCTGGAAGGGAACTCCACAGAGAGGCGAGACCCAGCCTACTTGGCCGACGCGTCGATCACTGCGTTGGCCTGGGTATCTACTATGTAGAGCTTCCCGTCTTTATCGACCGTGATGCCGGTGGGAAGTTGGAGGGGGCGGCTGCCATAGGTTTTCGTCGTGCTCAGGAGCTGGCCTGTCGGGCTGAACTCCAAGATCGCTTTGGCTGTGGGGGCGCTGGCGTAGAGGTTGCCCGCCGGGTCAAGGGCGAGGAAAGGCTCCAGGTAGGGGCCTGGGTTCCACGCTCCTGAAGGCACTGCCCACTGGGCTACAGATTTGCCGGCGGTGTCAAACTTCTGGATGCGGTTGTTGTTCGTGTCGGCCACGTAGACGTTGCCCGCCTTGTCTACCGCAATGCCTACAGGCTCGTTGAGCTCTCCGGGGGCCGCGAAGGGATACTTATCGGTAAGCTTCTGGGCGGTCAGGCCGCTCTCGATCTGGCGCACCGGCTTGCCCGATGGGTCGAAGACGAGGACGCGCTTGTTGCCTGTATCGGTTACGTAGACGTTGCCGTCGGGGCCGATCGCCACGCCGCGTGGGCCGTAGAAGCGGGCCGTCTTGCCGGTCTCATTTGGCGCGCCGGGGTCGGCGAGGCTCAGGAACGATCCCCACTTCATCAGGAACTTGCCGTTCGGGTCGAACTTCTCTATGCGGTGGTTCCAGGTGTCGGCCACGTAGACGTTGCCCTGGGCGTCCACTGCTATCCCTCCCGGCCCGGTGCCCGTCGAATCTTCGGAGATGGCCGCGAACTGCCCATCGCCGCTGCCTTTGCTGCCGAACATCAGCAGCCACTTGCCGGTTGGATCGAATTTCTGCACCCGCTTGTTCTCAGTGTCGGTCACGTAGAAGTCGCCTGCGGCGTCCCTAGCGATTCCACGTGGCAGGTTGAACAGCCCGCGATTGATGCCCGCCGAAGAGTGGGCGAAGAGGCCCAGGGGAGGCACGTTCAGGTCGGGCGCAGCCACTATCGCGCCTGGCGTACCCGTGACAGGCAGCGGCGTGGGCACGACCGCATTGGGGTCGACCACTGCGCCCCTCACGCCGTAAACCGTTGTGCCGCCCTGGGTGAATACCGGCTTGAGGGCCGCCTTCATCACGCTCTCCGCGTAGGGGGTAACCTGCTCCCCTTTGTCCATTGTAGCTGTGCGTCCCGTCACTGTGCCTCGTTCTACCGCGCCCACCACAACGTAGCTCACGTTGTACTGGTTCAGCGTGGAGATCAGCTTGGCCGGCGACATAGCGGTGCCGGGGCTCGCGGGGTCGGTCCCCTGGTAAATCGCGTTCACCACAGCGCGCCGCGTGCCTACCTGCGCCTGCAGGTCGGCCTCGCCCGCGCGCCACAGCGACTCGTGCGAGATGTCCCAGGCCATGAGTGTAGGCACCCCTGTAAAGGCCGACATCCTTCCAGGCCAGTCGTATTCGTTATGGCAGCACTCCAGCAGCACATCGGAGCCCGTGGTGTTTGCCTTGAGCCAGTTGATCGCCGCGTAGTCGTCGGGGATGCTGCTTTGCAGGAAGGCCGAGCCGTCCAGCCCACGCGCTGCCGTCTGCCCGCCGACGTTGCGCGCCTTCGAGCCGTACCAGCCGTAAGGCAGCGCCGAGAGGACAAGGAGCAGGAATGCTGCGGCCCACACGCCTGTAAGAACCTTGACGCCGGGCGTGGTGGGGTTCGGTGACGCTACGGGCTGCGATGGGAGGCTCCTGGTTGACGCGCGGCTCGCGGGCAGGGGCGCAGGCATTGTCATGGCCGCAGGTCCAGGCCCAAACGCGGCGCGCAGCACGGCCCAGAAGCCATAGGCCGAGGCAAGCGCCCAGAGCACCCATATCTGGTAGTAGAACTTGAAGAGGGTGTTCATGCGGTTGCCGAAGTTGTCGTGCAGGTAGACCACCTCCACGCTCAACCCGATAGCAGCCGCCACCATAAAGATGCCCAGCGCCACATTGCGCTCTGTGCGTCGAGGCTCCTGCCAGATGAGGTAGGCCGGCACCACGATGAGGGGGAGGAGGAAGCCGAGCAGTGGGAACTTGAGCAGCACGGCCAGAATAAGCGTAACCGCGGTAAAGGCTCCGAAGCCGATCAGGGTATTGTCGCGGCCCGCAGCAGGCAGGGACCGGCGGCGCATGAACGACACGAACTCCATGGCTACCCATCCCAGGATTGCCACCAGGAATATGCCGAAGATCACAAGGAAGCCTGTGATCGTCTTATCGGCGGTGTTGAGCAAAAAGATGCCGCTGAGCTTGCCAAGCAGACCGCCCAGCAGCGGGATGTTGGCGATATTCTCGGGCAGCGGCGTCGCCTGACCGCCCGCGAAACTCTTGAAGGTAAGATGGAAAGGCAGGAAGAGGAGGAGGCTCAGCGCCACAAGCAGCGCGCTTTGCACAATGAGAGGTCGTGCCCGCCGCCAGTTACCCTCTCGCCGCCCTGCCGCTATGAATGGCAGAGCCATGCCGAGGAGTATCACCAGCAGGTATGTAGGGTAGTCCCAGGTGTTGGTTGTATAGAGCGAGCCGGCGATCAGCGCGGTAAGCAGCAAGGCAGTCCAGGCGGCCAATGAGCGTGGTATGCCGTCGCGCCACATTGCCGACTTGGTGACTTTGCGCCTTGCTGCGGCGTAGGCCGCCAGTATAGCGAGCAGCACAAGAGGAAGCGCCATCACGTGCGGGTGCATATCGCCAAGCACGAAGGAGAAGGCGGGGAACTCGTTGATCGTCTCGTAGCCCACCTTGCTCTTCTGCACGCTGCCGTCGGGGTTTGTCGTGGTACGGTAATCCATAATCACGCGCGAGGGGGCCCACCAGTAATCGTAGCCCTGTTTGTCGCAGAACATGCAGAACGACCAGCCATTGCCGTTCTTGTCCAGGTTCGTGTCTTTTTTGGCGAAGGAGGTGGTCAGGTTGCCCATCACCACTAGCATCAACGCGGCCAGTACCCCATAGAGTATAGGCGAGAGGTAAAAAGGGACGGGAACAGGGTCGCCCGAGCCCTCCCCCACCTCAGCCACGCCGGGTATGGGCAGGGGGGCGGCGCTGCGTGTAGCGCTACCCTGTCGCCGCGTGGGAATAGGCGACGTTACGGGTTCTTTGTCGATTACTGCCGCATAGGTACCCCCGCCCGCACCAACACCCGCACCGGCAAGGGCAAACGAGACAGGTCTGCGCGTCTGGCGCACCGTCTTCACTGCTGAGCGTGGGCGTATTACCTCGACTGCCGGTTCAATAACGGGCTCAGAGGGTTGTCCTCGCGTAGGCGGCTCGTCTGCGGCGGGTGGAGGCGTAGGCAGCGGCTGCACCGCGCGGCGCGTGATCGTGCCCTGAATGAGGTTATAGACGGCCCCGTAGCCGATGAGCGCGGTCATGGCGAAGAGGAAAGCGTTGGCGAGGTTGAAGCTCACTTCAGAGGCAACCCCACTCAGAGCAGTCATGGCGGCCATCAGGATGTAGCCGAAATAGTAGTAGTTGAGCGGCTGCCCTGCGAACCACATATCGTGCGGCGGCAGGGTGCCGCTCTTGAGGATGGAGTTCAGGATACCGAAGTCCATGAACTTTTCCTGGTCGATAATATCGGGATTGTAGGCGCGCAGCATCGCCCAGACGGCGAAGGCAATTGCGAAGAGCAGTTCAGCCGCGAGAACATGCCGTAGAAAATGTGCGTTGCGGAAGCGCGCCTGAAAATCGTAGAGCATAGCCCTGCCGTCGCGCAGCAGAAGCCAGACGGAAAAGGCGGCGAGCAACAGCAGGCACCCTATGAGCAAAGCCTGCCCGAAAGGCAACAGGTTGAGCATAGAGAGTGTATAGGCAAGCCAGCCGACGACAAGCAGGCCAAGCGGCTTGGAGGCAGTGTAGCCCCTGTCAGGCAGCGCCCGCATCAGCAACGCGGCCAACGGCAGCGCGGCCAACCCCAGCGCCTCTATAGCTAACCACCAGAGAAAGGTCTCACCCATAAAAAAGAGGCTCCCGTAAAGCTAGATGGAGGCTTCTCCCTCCACGAGAAGGATCTATACTGCGATCCGCTCCTGCATAAATAGTTGCAAATAAGCGGATATTATGAGGTATGCATGCCTCTTACACAAGCATCCCTGCCCCGCCGGGCGGGCTTGCTCGGTGCATTATTACAATATACCTACATTTTACAGCAATCTGCCCATCCTGGTCTATCTTCTTCCAACAGGCAACGTAGAGCAGGCACCATCAGCCATACGTCGGTGCTGCAATTGCTTGCCTCTATGCTCCTTTGTCCAACCCTGGTTCTGGAACAAGTATGTCGGCCCGCACGTTCTATAGACATGATGTAGACTGGAGAGGGTATATCCCAGCGAGAACGCCGGGAGGAGCTGCAACGAAACTATGCGATACCTGGGTGGAATATCCGTCGCCAACACTCGGCTAACATGTTGTGGCATTGCTGCGGCTCTGCTGACCCTCCTGGTGGCTGCCGCTTGCGACGGCGACCCGCAACCGGTTGCTACGATGACTAGCGTCCAAACGCCTAGTCCAGTAATCACGATGACTGCCGTCCAGGCGCCCCTTGCCGGGGCATCTACAACTACTGGTCAGATGCCCAGCTCATTAGTCACGATGACTGCCAGCCGGGTGCCGAGCCCACTTCCCCTGGCTAGCGCGACTGGCGTTCCTCGCAAAGAGCTGTGGGGCAATAGCCAGTTTAACATTACGCGTGCTGATCTCGGTCAAGCGTACAGCAAATGGCAAGCCGCGAAGGTCAGAGCGTATACACTGACATCTCTTTTCACCAGTGGGGGCTGGACGGGAGGCTCAACCACATACAAATATCGGGTGACGGAGGGCTCCTCCATCCAACTGCTCTCGTTCAGCCCCTCCTCGCCTGGGTCGGAAGCCAAAGACCTCTATCCTCTCACCATCGACGGGCGGTTTGCCTTTCTTCAGGACCTGATGGATAATCAAACACCAGCAAGGCCGCCGTCGTCCAACTGCGTGGTGCAGTTCGATCCCGTGCTAGGCTACCCATCCTACAGCAGCTGCGCTGCTTTCGCCATGGATGGAATGGTTAGCACGCTGAAGATCATCCAGCTTGAGCAAAAATAGCGCTGTCTTGAGCGACCTCGTCGCCGGGCAACGGGACCGGCGACTTCAGAAGTTATGAAAGTGCATCAGCTGCTTTTGGCTTATCTGCCGGATGCTCTGATCGTGAGCTGCCTGTGGTGGCTGCTTCGCTTGGTTTCCGACACCTTAGCCTGAAGCGCGTTCATGGATCATTGTTGAGTGGGCTGCGCAATAGGTAACCTGAGCCGGTACCTGTACACATGGGTACTGCCTGATGGATAATAGAGCACGGACTTTCCACGATATGTTCGCTGCTCAAATTTGCACTAACTTGATCTCCTACCCGTGTGCCGTTCCAAATCTTGTGGAATTCGCCAACGAAGGCTGCCTGTCCGTAGACGTGACGGAGTTTCTCGATCTAAAGATGCGGGCTCTGTGGTCGCTCGGGAAGTTACGCGAGGCGTATCGGTAAGGGAAAGGGTTCTTAAGCTTACAGATATCCATCAACAGGTCAGCTTCTGAAAAGGCCAAGCGGGACTTTGTAGCGATGAAGTGAGGCAGTCACCCTTTTAAAGAGCCGGCCTGGCAGCCAACCGATACCCCAGCAGATGCCTGGTCATCGCTCACAGGATCGAACTTGCTAAAGGGATGGGTTCTGAATATGTCATGGTTCATAGGAGATAGGAAAATGCCTGAAGAGTTCCAAGAGTTCCAGGAGTCCCTCGAAGAGTTCCCGGTAGAAGAGTCGCTCGACCCACAAAGCTGGGACGAGCTGCGCGCACTGGGGCACAGAATGCTGGACGATACTTTCCGCTATATGCAAACGGTGCGAGAGGGGCCGGCCTGGCAGGAGATGCCCGAGGAGGTACAGCGCCGCTTCACCGGGCCGCTCCCAACGGCAGGGGCTGGCGCCGAGGCGGTGTACGAGGAGTTCAGGCGCGATGTAATGCCTTACCCGATGGGCAACGGTCACCCGCGCTTCTGGGCCTGGGTGATGGGCAACGGCACCCCTCTCGGCGTACTCTCAGATATGCTCGCGTCTGCTGTGAACCCCAACATGGGCGGAGGAGACCACGCGCCTAATCGCGTGGAGATGCAGACCATAGAGTGGTGCAAGGAAATGCTCGGCTACCCTGCCGAGGCAAGCGGCCTGCTCCTCAGTGGCGGGTCCATGTCGAACCTGGTGGGGTTGGCTGTGGCTCGCAACGTGAAGGCCGGGTTTGATGTGCGCGAGGAGGGTGTGCCGGCCTCTCCCAGGCGGCTTACCATATACGGGTCGATTGAGATGCACTCCTCGGTACAGCGAGCAGTCGAGCTGCTGGGCCTCGGCAACAAGTCGCTACGAGCAATAGGGGTAGACAGCGAGTACAGGATAGACACCGCTGCGCTGCGCCGTGCGATCGAGAGCGATCTTGCGGCAGGTATGAAGCCTATCTGCCTGGTCGGCAATGCAGGAGCTGTGAACACAGGTGCGCTCGATCCGCTGGACGAGCTTGCCGACATCGCAGCAGAGTACGACATGTGGTACCACGTAGACGGCGCGTTCGGCGCGCTGGCCTACATGTCCCCCGATTTGCGACCCCTGCTGAAGGGTATGGAACGTGCCGACTCGCTGGCGTTCGACCTCCACAAGTGGGTCTATGTGCCGTTCGAGGCTGGCTGCATCCTGGTGCGCAGCCGCGAGGCGCACCTGCAGACCTTTACCCTCCACCCGGCATACCTCCAGCATGCCGGGCGCGGGACAGCAGGCGGCCCGCTC
>JALYYZ010000137.1 GCA_030945985.1 Chloroflexota bacterium | reverse complement strand
ATGACAAGCAAATCATACTCTGGGATATAGCACATGGTGAGCCGGTACGCAATCTGGAAGGTCAGGCCAGCGCAGCGCTTACCGTTAGCATAAGCGCTGATGGGCGCCTTGCAGTGGCGGGTACGGTCGACGGGACGATCTTCCTGTGGGATGTGAGCAGTGGAAACTTGCGGCGGGTCTTTCGCGGCCACACGAGAACCGTTACGAGGGTAACCTTTACTCCTGATGGGCGACGGGTCTTGTCGGGTGCGGCCGACAAGACGGTGCGTGAATGGCGCGTGGACGAGTCGGATGAGTCGCTGCGGGAGTGGATCGCTGCCAACCGCTACATACCTGAGTTGACGTGGCAGCAACGCGCACATTACGGTATTCAGCCCCTACACAATGAGCGTGCCGCCGAAGAAACTAGTGCCTTACCAACTAAATAGTAAGGGTTAGTGACTGAACAGGGTACGAGCGTCCCAGCTTGATACGAGCATCGTGCGTGGTGAAGTGGATTCTACCCATATGGGACTCAGTCTACGGAGATAACCTTTCTGTACGCGCCTTAACGACAGCGGTGGCAGCGTAGCGAACAGCTGCACCTATGGTGCTTAAGGAGCCACCACCTCCTCAAGGGACACCGTTGCTAATCCCTTCAAGTATGCTGGAGACTACACAGACAAAGTCAGGTATCTGCATCACGTTGGCTGACTGGCTGGCAGAGACCGGCATTTTGCCAACTGCACTCAGAAGTCACGGGCTGCAAATACGCCGGCGAGGCCGGCTTACGCCGGCATGACATCTCGCACGTACCTGGCTTGGCACCATATCTGATCTTTATACCCAAAAGTTTGACAACCATCCCTCAAGAGCGTATAGTTTAAGACCGTGCTACAAAACTCTCGCTGTGGAGGGTGTCCCTATTGAAAAACCTTTTAGGCCGCTTAATGAGCCGGCCCATGGACGAGTTGCGCCAGATCGCCGCCACCTGGGGAACGCTCACCCGAGACAAGGACCCGTCGCAAAACGACCTGTCAGTGGCTGTTTACCACACGATGCTCGAGAAGTCGGCGACGCGGGGCGTATGGGAAGGGCTCTCCCCCGACGATCGCGTTTTTATCAACTGGCTGCTCAACCAGCGCAACATGCTTGCTCTCGCCGACGATTTGCCTGCTCTACTTGGGCGTCCGGTCGAGGAGGTAGAGCCGCAACTTGAGCGCGTTCGCCGGGCCGGGGTGGTCGACGTAGACGAAGCTCTCGTGCGGGGCAGCCGTGTTGTCTCATCCGGTGACAACCTTTACGCCTGGGCCACCCGCTCTCCAATAGAGGCGGTGCGCCGCCGCGTCGTCTCCATCTCGGCTGAATCGGGCAAGGTGCTGCGGGAGGTCATAGAAGAAAGCTCTCGGCCTGCTCCTTTTGACGAACCCTTTACGACGCTCCTAGAAAGCCTCGACCAGGAAGAGATACAACGCCTGGCTACCACCTGGAAACTGCCGGACGCTTCACGATACCTGAAGTCCGAGCTTATAGGCGTCATGAGCGAATTCCTGGCGACAGGGCAGGGTCGCGATGTCCTGGTGACCACTCTCTCCCCTGCGTCCCAGGAACTCTTCACCTACCTGGAGGAAGCCAAAGGTCCTGTTATGTCTACTACGGTGCGCTCCCATTTCGGTTGGGAAGAGCGAGAGCTACGTGGTGCCCTCTGGCCACTCGTTCACCGCGCGGTCGTATGGGACGTGCTCAGCGCCGATAGACGCTACCTCTTTGTACCAACGGACCTGGCTAACGGGCAAGTCCAATCGCGTATCACACCGATGATGCAGCCTAAGCTGGATGCGCCTGCACCCCATTCAATCGAGAGCCATTTGCCTTATGAGCTAGCGTGGGATACCCTGACTCTACTGGCTTCGGCCGCTCAGTCGGAACTTGCTCTTACTCTCCAGGACACTCGCATCACCAAACGTCTGGCTAAGAAGATCAATGACGCTTTTCTACAGCCTTCGGATATGAAGGTAGGCAGTGACTACATAGATATGGTAGTCCACTTCTCAGGCTCACTGGGTCTGCTCAAGGAGGCAGGTGGCGAGCAGCCCACGCTGGCAGTTACTCCGAAAGTCGAGGAGTGGGCCCGACTGCCTTTTGAGGCTCAGCGCCGCCGTCTTTTCGGGCTTTACCAGGAAGATCGCAAGTGGGTGGAGCCCGCCACCTATGGCACCATATATTGGTGGAACAGCGATCTCACGGGTGGGCGAAAGCGCCTAATACACCACCTCCTGGAGCTTCCTGCCGGTAAGTGGACAAGCCTGGACGGTTTCCTCCGCAAGATCCACCTTACAGAGCCTTTCCTTATCTGGCCGCAAGATGAGCTTGTACGACGCTTCGGCTTGCGTGCACTGCAAGGCTTTAGAAGCCAGTGGTTTGATATAGAGGGGCGCATCATCGCAGACATGCTGAAGACCCTCTTCCTGTGGCTCGGCGTGGTGGATATTGGGCGTGACAAGCAGAAGCGCTTTGTCTCTTTCCGTGTCCCACCCGAAGGCCGAGCGCTCCTGGACCCCGAGCACAGCGCTCCAACGGATGGGCCTCCGCAGCATGGCCCGGCGCGCACGCTCCTCGTGCAGCCGAATTTCGAGGTGCTGGTGCTCCACCCCA
>JALYYZ010000132.1 GCA_030945985.1 Chloroflexota bacterium | reverse complement strand
AGGCTCCAGCCCCAGCCATTCAGCATCAGCACCCACTGACGCCCCCTCCAGGTAGACCTGGAGGCGACCACCAACACAGCTAAGAAAGGCAACCAGTGAGAAAGTGTGCCGGCAGCCGACTGTGCAGCGGTAGAACCAATTTGCCGACCCAGCGTGCTGCCTATGCCCTGGAAAATGGCCGGCAAAATCTTGTTGGTGATAGTGCTTAGCGAGTGGATGAAATAGTGCGAAGTCGGATCGTTGTCCGCGAAACCCGCTATCCTCGCGCCGGGCTGGAAGGGGAGGTAGAAGATCACGATAAGGCCGGCTATTATACCCCCCGCTGAGGCTGCCTGGTAAAAGCCCCTGCGGGAGTTTTGCGTCCCAGTCGCCAGCAACCATAGATAGCCCGGCACAAAGAGGAGCGCGGCAAGCTTGATGCATACCGCGACCGCGAAGAGAGCCGACGCTCCTCGCCAGCGCCCAGCCAGGTGCAACCAGATTGCTAGGAGCACTGCGGTGAGCATCAGCACATCGTTGTGCGCGCTCAGCCCGAACTCGATGAGCAGGAGCGGGTTCCACGCGTAGATTATTGTGGCGGCGAGTCTTGCCTTGTTGCCAATTGGGGACCTCGCCGTCACCTCGTCGTTGCCTTCTTGCCCGGACCCACGTGGCTGTGAGGTCATGAAGCCCGTTATCTTCCAGACCAGGTAGATGTTGAGCAGGTGCGCCCCGTCCGCCAGCAGGCGATGCGCCAGTACGCTGACCGTTAATTGGTCGGGCGAGAGGGCGGCGATCCTGTCGATACCGCCCGCGAGCAGCAGCCAGACGGGACCATAAGCGCAAGGAACGTCGCGCCAGTAAATATATTGGAGCCAGTTTCCGCTGTCTCGCGCCACGAACTCTGAGGGCACATGTATGTAAGGGTTGGATGCAAATGAGTCAAAAATGCGCCCGTACCACGCATAGGCAAATATATCGTTGCTAAAGATTTCTCGGGAGAAGAGAAGCAGGCCGAGCATTGCTGCCGTGATGCCGATGATGAACCTGATACTTGTCGCCTTCCCTGCGGCCTGCGTGGGACTGCGCAACGCCCTCACGACGGCAATGTAACACCAGAATAGCCAGAAGAGAATGAGGAGGTAAGCAACTGCGGCCCACACGCTCCATTTGTCATCGGTAGCCTGCACAGCCTGAAAAGGGGCAAGCTTATCGAGCCAGCCGAATGGCAACAACAGGCCACTCAGGAGCGATGGTATCTGCCACAAGTGGCCTGTTTGGAGCAGCAACAACAGTAGCAATAGGCCAGCTAGGAGCAAGAAAGCAAAAAGGGGCAATAGAGGTATCGGCCCCGCCGACCAGACCATGTGGGACCCGTCCGGGCTTCCGGTTCGGGTCTGGTCGGACGCACCTCCGACCTTATCAGGGTCCGCTTGCTGTGGGTTCACACACTGAGGATAACACAAAAATAGACCCGTGCGCTCTGTCGGTTAGCTTCGAAATTCGAGGCCGCTGCTTCTCGGAGGTGCGACAGCCGCATTACGTTACGGGTGATGCAAGCTGATCGCCCGCAGAACCGCACGCTGCCGGCGCGTCTCGACATTAAGGTTGAGTAGGGCCCAGGGCTGATGCAAAGTCAGGTACGAATGGGGACTTAAGATCGACTGTGTTCATTCCATAGAGGTCGGTAGTGTCAGTAACGCCTATCGGAGCCTGGTAATCTGCTGATCTCGGCTGCTAATACGATAACTTTGCAAGGGCACCGGGCTTTATTTCAGCTCTGGAGCAGGATCTGCCTGTGGATGATTTGCCGTTCAAGAAATGTGCTATATTATTGGGGTTCAGTCAGGAAGAGAAGAGCTGTCTGCCCTGATGTAGCCCTGCTCTCCCACTCGTGACCGATTTCTCGGCTCCAACCCCGATTTTGAGGAACCATCCCTCGCGTGATAGACGCTCCGGAGATAATTCCATCTACGTTCCAGCCGGCGCTGAGAGGAGAGCATCTCGTCCAAACGGAAACAGATGGGGCAGGCACGCGGCCATGCCAGCGGGCTTATTTTGCCCTATTCGCTACTTATATTATCCTGGGCGTCGGTGCGCGTCTGCTTGGTTGGTGGTATGGCGATGCCATCTGGTTTGTCTGGGCTGCGCGACATGTCCTTGACAATTCATTTGATCTCTACAGCCTTCATTTGGCCCCTGAACTCGCGCCCCCTATTGGCATTACATATTCCTACACCCCACTGCTGGCGGTCCTGGTTGCCCCCTTTGTAGCTGCCGCCGACGCGCTTCAATTGGGCGATGAAGGAGCGTACCGCGCCATGGCTCTTCCCTTGATCGTTCTGGACGTCGTAGCCATGCAGGAGTTGCGCCGACTGGTGACCTCCTGGCGACCTGCGGTCGACCAGCGGTTCCTCTTTCTTGGCATTGCAATATCGTTATTCCTTACCAGTTTTCTGTCGGCGACAGCATATCGCGGGCATGTTGAAGGGCTGGTATTGCTGTTCATCTTGCTGACGCTTCGCTTTTTGCCGCGAAACCTCATCCTGGCCGGCCTCTTTGCCGGGCTGGCATTGTCCGCGAAGCACACCACCGCGCTCTTTGCGCTTTTGCCTATAGGGCTCGTCATGCTCTCGGGAGGGCGGACTATCGACCGTGAAGGAGAACCTGATGTGCTGCGTCCTCAGAAATTGCGGCGCGCCTGGCGCGACACCTCGATCTGGGCGGGCATTGCCCTTACCGTCTTTGCCGCCTTTCTGGCTCCGCCGCTCGTGCGCAACCCCGACGCGGTCTACTACGCCTTTGTCACGCTGCCGAATCGTCTGGTCTCATTTGGACCAGGACTTACCCACTGGATCGACCGTGTTCTCGCTGCATTGCTCAAACCTGCCGATTTTATCACAGTTCGACCGTTACTACTGAGTATTTCCAATCTGTTCGTAGTAGCGCTGCCTACTTTGCTCATGCTCTACGTAATCGTGCGAGCACGGGCGCGCAAACAGCCCTTTGGCCTCGTTGACGTGCGTCTGATTGGTCTCATCGCTTTCGCCCTTGTTGCTAACCTGGTGCTGGCTAAATGGGTGTCTGAACACTACTATCCGCTACCACTGGCAATGGTCTTTGTGTGGGACATGCTGCGTGTTACTCGTCCTGGGCCGCGCCGGGGCCCCCTAACCTTGAACTGGGACAACTTTCCATGGGTCGGTGTCGGGGCGGCGATAGCCTACAAGTCACTGACTCAGCTTGACGCATCGACCTTTCCGTCTATCGGCATCTCGTCGCAAAGCTGGCTTGGAGACGCCGTTCTGTTTGTGTTGTTCGCTGCTCTCGCGGGTCTCATGTGGCGCGGCCTGGAAGTACCCGACAATCGACCGGGAGCCCAGGAGCGAGATGTGTAACCCTTATTTGATGCGGTGGACAAGCTGTAGGAGGCAGGGTTCGTGGGCGTTGTACACCTGAGAGGCCGGTGGGCGCTGAGTGCTCTTGGCCTGGCTCTCCTGGGCCAGTTGTCTATAGAAGGCGCCCGCGACGAGCGTTCTGCGGCACCACCTGTATTAGGCGGCATTCTCTTTTTTGCAGCCGCGCTGATGCTCGTGTGGGGATCTCGTGGTACATGGAACGTTGAGAGCACACTGCCTTCAGCAAGGACGCTTGCGGCCGTGGCTGTCGGCTCGACACGTAGAGGCTGGCTCCTCTGCCTGGCAGGGGCTTCTCTCTGTGCGGTCGCCGCGGTGCCTCTCTTCTGGCAGTTAAACGCTCGTGACCCTCATGGACCTGCTGCTGACTGGCCTGTGAACACCGGCTCCTGGCTGCTCTACCTGTCAGCCTTGTTGCTCTTTGGTCTGGCATTTGTCTTGAAAGAGCGCGCGGAGCCCGGCCATGCTACGGCCGTAACAGCCATAGTCGTTTCCGGGGGTATGCTGTCCCATCGGCGCGAGCTTGCCCTGGTGGGCGGGCTTACCGTGCTGGCCCTGCTACTCCGGGTGGTGGACCTGGAGCATGCCCCTCCCGGACTCTGGTTTGATGAGGCGCAGAACGGCATTGTCGGACGCGGCCTCGTGGCTCCAGGCGCGGCACACTTGACCTTCATAGGCGATTATACGCAGATGGGCGCGCTCTATTTCTACTTTGTGGGCCTCTGCGTGCGCATTTTTGGAAACTTTGCGTGGTCTGTACGCCTGGTACCGGCCCTCAGTGGTACTCTGCTGGTACCCCTGCTATATCTTCTTGCCTCTCGGCTCTATGGCTGGCGCACAGGGCTTGGAGCCGCCGGTCTGGTAGCTATATCGGCCTGGAATATTACCTTCAGCAGATATGGGGTCGATGTACTTCCAAGTGTCACCCTCGATGTAGCTCTCTATCTCTGTTTACTGCAGGGCTTGCGCAGTGGACGGGCGGGTTACTTCGCCGGCGCCGGCGTTTTGCTCGGCTTGAACCTGCAGATGTACTATATTGCTCGGCTCGCACCTGTAGTCATCCTCATCATGCTTGTGCGTCTGCTGCCGCCTGTGTTGGCAGCTACCGTTGGTCGGTTCGCCACCTTGCGTGGCAGATCGCCCGTCCGGCCACGTCCGCAAGAGGCAAGTCAAGGTAACTTCGATATCGCGGCAGTTGGTCGAAGGGCGCTTACCTTCCTGGCCGGCGCGGGATTAGCCTTTCTGCCTGTTGCCTTGTTTGCCGTGGAGCAACCCGCACTGTTCAACCAGCGGGTTGACACGGTATCTATCTTCCGCCCCGATATACGCGCTCAACATCCGGATCTGCTCCGCTCCAACGTCACAGAGCATCTATTAATGTTCAATTGGGTGGGTGACAACAACCCGAAGCAAAACCTGCCAGGTGCGCCCATGCTGGATTGGGTGAGCGCGGCGCTTTTCGCCACCGGGGCGGTGATATGCTTGCTCCGCTTGCGGCGCTGGCAATATTTCTTCCCCCTTGTCTGGCTCTCAGTCTCCATAACGGGAGGGGTGCTGTCGATTGACGCTCCTCATAGCCAGCGAACGATCGAGAATAGTGCGGTCGCGGCGCTCATTGGTGGCATTTTCCTCGGTGAGGTGTGGCAGCTCTTGACTTTGGCTATGCCCGCGCACTCGTCCCACCGCGCCTGGCGCATACTGGGAGGGTCTGCCGTGGTGAGCACGCTGGGGATTGCTGCTTGTGTCGCGGCTGCGGGTGGCTTCTCGATCTACAGGTACTTTGGCCAGCAGATAAGTGACCGGTCGGTCTGGTGGGAAATGAATGCGCCCGAGGCCCAGGCT
>JALYYZ010000118.1 GCA_030945985.1 Chloroflexota bacterium | reverse complement strand
GCTCTATAGCGGGAGCTATCGTGTCATTGACGATAAAGCCCACCTTACGCACTGGGCGCCCGACGCGATGCTTACCCGGCTGAGGGGCATGAGAGTCGGATCGTGAAGAGTCGTCAGGTTGAGGTTCCACAATGGGTACGTTAATTGTGCCGTCTTGCTCCATTACGCTTCAAAGACCTCTCGCCTTATTGCAACCTCAAGGTCTAAATCACCTCCGGTATGCTGCTTATCCAGGTAGGCGAGATACTCAACGTTGCCCGCAGGGCCTGTGATCGGTGAACGTGTCAGACCTTTGAAGTAGAGGCCCTGGCCGGACCAGACTTCTGCCAGGCGTATTATAACATCACGATGCACGGCAGGGTCGCGGACAACTCCACCCTTTCCCACCTGTTCACGTCCCGCCTCGAACTGCGGCTTGACCAGGAAAATGAAGAAAGCATCGTCAGTCGTCAATTGCAGGGCCGAAGGCATAACGAGACTCAACCCAATGTAAGATACATCTGCCGTGGCGAGTTGGGGCTGCTCAGGCAGAGCCTCCAGGTAACGTATATTGGTCTGTTCCAGTAGAAACACCCGTGGATCTTGCCTCAATTTCCACGCGAGCTGGTTTGTGCCGACATCTATAGCATAGACTTTAGCTGCACCCGCCTGGAGCAATACATCTGTGAAACCGCCCGTTGAAGAGCCTATATCAAGGGCGATCTTAGCTTCGATCCGGTGAACCAGGTTAAAGATGTCTAGGGCATGAGCCAGCTTGAGGCCACCCCTGCTTACATAAGGCAAAGCAGTCTTCACGACTATAGCTGCATCGGGTGAAACGCCTGCGCCGGCTTTGTCAACGCGCTGTCCGTCCACCAGCACCTCACCGGCCATGATAAGCGCCTGCGCCTTTGCACGACTTTCGGCAAGGCCACGTTCTACAAGAGTTATATCGAGGCGGGTTTTCATGGAACAAGAGTTGAGAAGTGGTATGGAACAAGCAAGAATGAATCATCCCTGGCTTGTGCTGATTAGCTTCTGATATGCGCTTGAGTGGATGTGGCAAATAGCTATTGCCAGTGCATCGGCGGCGTCGTCCGGCCTGGGTATATGGTCCATCTGTAGGAGCAGGCGCACCATCGTCTGCACTTGCTCCTTAGTGGCCCTTCCATAGCCAACAACGGCCTGTTTGACCTGGAGCGGCGTATATTCGCTTACGCCCAGGCCTGCATGAGCCCCCGCCAGGATAGCCACGCCACGAGCATGACCCACAGCAAGGGCTGTACGCACATTCTTGTTAAAAAATAGTTGCTCAATAGCAAGCCACTCAGGCTTGTACTCTTTGAGTATCTGCATCAGGCCATCGTAGAGCATAGGCAAACGCTCCTGGAGAGGAGCGTTTGCGGGGGTGTAGAGAGCCCCATATTCGACCATCCTCAGCTCTTCGCCATGGGTCGTGCCCGGCACAGACGCTACACGCTCGACAAGCCCGTACCCCATGATCGCAGTGCCGGGGTCTATGCCCAACGTGATAGAAGACATATTGCTTAACCGAGGTTAGCCATGAGTTCACCTGCTTCGGAGAGATCAAGATTAGTATAGACAGTCTGCACATCATCAAGATCTTCCAGCTTGTCTACCAGGCGAAGAGCCTGCTCAAGGCTTTTGTCATCGAGGGTCATAGTGGTCTTAGGGATCATCGTTCTCTCAGCGCTGACCACCTGTAGGCCCTGGCCGGTGAGCGTTTCCTGCACCTGCCTCAAGCCTTCAAAAGGGGTCACAACCTCCACCTGGCCATCATCGTCCACAGAGACGTCCTCGGCGCCCGCGTCGATTGCGACTAGAGAAAGCTCATCGGCATCATCACCCGAGCGGGGCTCAATGACCATGACGCCTTTGGGCTCGAACATCCAGCCTACAGAGTTACTCTCACCCAGGGAGCCGCCCGCCTTTGTAAAAGCGGAGCGTATCTCAGCGACAGTACGGTTGCGGTTATCCGTGAGAGTCTGCACAAGCATGGCAACGCCGTTTGGCCCATAACCCTCGTAGATGATTTCCTCGTACTGGGTGCCGTCACCATCAGCTCCGCCCGAACCGCGCTGAATAGCGCGCTGAATATTTTCGGCGGGCATGTTCTCCGACCGGGCACGCTGTATAGCCAGGCGTAAGCGAAAGTTGGCCTCAGGGTCGCCACCACCCTCTTTGGCCGATATGGTGATTTCCCGTGTAAGTTTGGTGAAAAGCTGTCCGCGCTTGGCGTCAGTGGCGCCCTTCTTGCGCTTTATAGTTGCCCATTTACTATGTCCCGACATACAGCACCTCTTCCATGTGGAGTAACCCGACGATATAAAACGCGAAGGATAGCCAAATTATAACAGAGGCCGCAGGGGCGCGCAACGAAATAGTATCCTCTAATATAAAGGAGCCGTCTGTCGGAGAACAAACAGTCGAAACCCTACGAGGTTTCGACTGTTTGTTCTATTCCATTACCCATACCCACAAAGCGCCCGATAGGCTACTAGCGGTTGTTATCGAAAAGCACAGTGGACTTGCCGGTCGCAAGGCCAAGCGACATCATCTGGAAGTGTGAGAGCGATCGACCGTCGTAGTGAGAGATAGCGCTGCTCTGGTCGGTGGGTATAGTTTCGCGATAGAACAGGCTCTTGCCGTCGGCTGACCACTGCAGATCGGCGATACCGTCCGGTGCGGCGGGCAAGGGCTGTTGCTTAATGTTGACGAGAGCCCCTTTTATAAGGTCGGCGGTCCACAAGCCTGCCAACAGCTCCGCGCGGTCATCGCGGTCCATGTAGAAGCCGGTAACCGCTACTTTCCCTGCTCCTACAGCTGTAGCTGCTGAAGAATAGGCAATATGCACTATCTGCACGCTATTAGCAGACGGCACTTTTAGTTGAGCGGGAGCGATCATGGAAGCGCGAGCGGCAGTCTGCGACGAGAAGAGGAACCCACCTTTATAGAGGCTGGGACTCTCTGAATTCCCACAGGTAAAGAGCAAGTTGCCCGCGTAGCCGTTGTTCTCCAGGCTCCCCCCGGCCCACACATAATCTTTCACCGCCTGGTCTTCGGGCTTCAGGAGAAGCGTACCAGAAACAGTAGGTGCCGCCGGAGATTCGTGAGAGATTAACAAGTGCAAGTCGCTGCCGTCAGGCCGGACGGCATAGATGTCTGTGCCTTGTTTTGAGCCGAGGGGCGCCAGGAAAGTTATCAACTGGCGATCTGGGGAAACAGCCAGGTCTCGTGCGGCTGCCAGGTCGTCTCCAAACTTAACCAGAAGCCTGGGCTCAGGCGAGGACGGTACCATAGGGCCGCCGGCGCGCGATTCCAGAGTGAAGCTAAAGAGGCCAAGACCCAGGGAGGAGTCTTTAGCGATAAAAAGCAACTGGTGGTCACCATACCATGCAAGATCATGCACCTCGTCGCCGGACCAGAGTAATGTGGCATCTGCAGGTGATTGGCCGCCTGAGCGCGTAAGGTAGAGCTTTTTGGCCCAACCATTACTGGAGCTGTCGCTGTCAGTGGCGGCGAAAGCGACATGCTGCAAGTCCGAAGATTGCGCAAACTGCAACACCCAGCGTGAGCCATATCCTCGGTAGACCGGGCGAGAGTCGCTGCCGCCGCTCCTAACGGACCATAGGTCACCACCATTGAGGAAGAGAACACGATCAAAGCCCGTCTCGTCGGTGGCGGCGCTGGACTGCATGGAGAGCCTGCTTCCCATAAGGGTGAAAACTTTTTCCGCCTCGGACCAGGGTGTGTCCAAATTACCAGTTATGCTGTTCTCAGATATACTTTTCTTAGGCACACTCAGCCGCAGCAGATAGATATGCCTGGCATCAAAACCATATAACTCATCATTGAAATTCGGATCATTACTAGTCCCATCATTCAAGGTGCTGTGACGCAAGCAAATACTGCCCGAAGCGCTCGGTATAGTAGTGTATGTTCCGCCGAACATGGCCCTATTATAAGTCTCGGCTGTATAACCCTGGGTATTCTCGTCTACCTGGAGGTCTATCCAATAAGGCGCATAAGTAGTACCGGCAGCGCTCCAGGGGTAAAAAGTGCGGCGGTTGCCCTGAACAGTTGTCCACCAGTTAGGGGGGTAAGAAACTAGATAACCGTACGTCGCGTCGCGTAACGAGTGCCATACGGTTGTCGGTTCGAGCACCGGCGTAGGCTGGGCGAGCTTAAAGACAGAGGCCAGGGAGAGCGTAGCGGTGGCACGCTTGCTAGTACCAATCGGCAGCGGACTGGCCGAGCCTGGTACACGGGCGATGTTGGTCTCAATCGGCTGAGGAACTGACGCGTTGGCTTTCTGACTCGAACCGTAGACGAAAGTGGCTTGTATGGTGGGCACTTCGACTGGATAGATCGAGGTGATACCACGATTAGAGGGATCAGTTGAAGGCAAAGGATGTGTGTTATAAATCACGAGGAGCATAAGCGCAAAGACTGCCACACCACTAACGGCAAGGGGACTCGCGGCGCGCCACAAGAACGCTGCCACACGAGCCTGCGGGCGCGAGGAGCGCACAGACGGGGGAGCCACGCGGTTCGGCTTCGTCCATCCTGATGTAAAAGCCTGACGATGCGAAAGCTCCTCTTTGCTTGCGCCGATCTGTCGCCATAGACCTGCGCGTAGCTGCGGCTCCGGCGCACGGAAAGGCTGCTCGGCGAAGATCGCCGCCATCTCCATATATTCTGTAAGCTTGCACGCACAATCGTCACACGAGGCTACATGCAAATCTACCTGCTCGCGCTCAGCAAGCGTGGCTTCGTGATCCACGTACTTTGATATGAGAAATTGTGTTGTTTCGCAGCTTTTGGGCTGCATAGATGCTACCTCAGTGAATGAACGCTTAGTCGGAAGGGTTAGCTTTCTTATATGCTTCGATGAACTTCTCGCGGCCACGGTAGATACGCACAGCAACCAGGTTGACCGAAATGCCCAGCATCTCGGCTATCTCTTTATATGAGAGTCCCTGGTACATATTGAGCACCAGGCAGACGCGCTGGTCGGCGGGCACCTGTACGAGGGCCTTGCTAATCGCATCCCCTTCGGCGTGTCCTGTTGCGGGATCAGGATATGGCGAGCGAGGCTCTATCTCGGCGGTGAATGGGAGCCATGTAATACGTTTACGCCGGCGCAACGCATCCAGAGCCGTATTGGTGGCGATCCTGTAGAGCCAGGGAGAAATCTGTAGACCATCATCAGTACGGGGTAAGGCGCTGTAAGCTTTGAGGAAAGTATCTTGAGCCAGGTCGTTAGCCATGTCCCAATCGTCAACCAGGCGATTGATGTAGTTGACGATTGGGGTTTGAAAGCGCTCAAAAAGCGCGCTGAAGGCAGCCTCGGAGCCGAGGCGAGCGTCACGGGTAAGGGCAAGCAACTCATCGTCCGGCTCTCCGGCCGCACGAGTCTGTGACCTGGCATTGCTGTTGATCCAGGCTGCGGCGCCGGTAGTTACACTCATCCGCCTTTTTTTCCCTTCATCGCCCACGTTTCTCCCGTTAGCAGGGAGTGTTCTACAAGAGCTGTCACTGAAAATATAACGATCAAAGAGGGACAACTCTTACACTCTGTGACTATAACTTACTCGATTGGCGAGTGTAATGTCAAAATAGGGCTGTCGGCGACATAAAATCATAGAGTTGTGATGCTCTAACGCAGCTTTCAACTACCCCTTAGCTTTTGAAGGTAAAAAAGAGAAATCAAAACCCTACGGGTTTTGATTTCTCTTTTCCTGGAGAGAAGCGCTCTTTCCTCAAGAGGTGGCTAGAAGCTTCACTAGCGAAGCTTCTAGCAGCCTTTTCACTTTCGAAAGTAAAACAACTAAATCAAACCATCGGGTTTGATTTAGTTGCTCACCTTGCGCAGTTACGCACGATTTTAGCTACAGTACAAACGACGGTCAAGCATGTAGTGGGCCGAACTGCGTAAGGTGAGTTAGTTGTTTTGAAAGGAAACGCTCTCTCACCAGGAGGCCACCTGAAGAGGCACTAGCGACCCGAGGCAAGAGGACCAACGGACGACACTATTAGCAGGGTTGGCTATCTCCTGAATGAAGACATTGGCATTCAAGTTAGGAATGTTGACAACAGCATTATCAAGCTGTATAATATTATCAGGGGTTAGCACTCGAAAAGGATGAGTGCCAGAAGGCACGGATCTTGCATTCTTGATGCGCAAGACATGGCGAAGCAGATCATGGAAACACACAGCGACATCTATATAAGCGAACGGCAACGGAATATACTCCGGGTCATCATCGAGGAGTATGTAAGTACTGCGCGCCCCGTAGCGTCGGAACACATTGTGAGCCGGTACGAACTGAACGTGAGCTCGGCTACGGTACGCAACGACATGGTGGAGCTTGAGCGTGCAGGCTTAATTGTGCAGCCCCATACAAGCGCTGGGCGGGTGCCCTCGGATAGAGGTTACCGCTACTTTGTCGAGAACCTGATGACGCCGGCAGCCCTGGGTGCCGACGAGCAGCTTAAGATACACCATCAGTTTCACCAGGTAGAGATGGACGCCGAAGAATGGGTCCGTCTCGCCACGTCGGTGCTAGCCCGGAGCGTGCATAGCGCTGCGCTGGCCACCGCCCCTAGAAGCACGGCGGTCGATCTCAAGCACTTCGAGATCTTTTCGCTTTCAGATAGGCGGATCATGATAGTGCTCGTGGGGCACGACGGCACGGTTGCGCAACAGATGCTCACTGTGGACGAAACCTGGGATCAGGAGCATCTCAGCAAGCTCGCTGCCCAGTTGAATGGTGTGCTTGCCGGCAAAAGCCCGTCTGAGATAAAGGAGTGGGCCACTAAGGAAGAGAATACCGGACCGTTGGCCTCTATAGCGCCGGATGTGCTGGCAGCAGTGGCCGGTATTCTCTCTAAGCTTGAGCGTCCTGAAAGCTCACAGATCTACCACGAAGGCCTGGCTCACATATTGGAGCAGCCTGAGTTCCGCGACCCTGAAAGGATAAGCCAGATATTGGCTCTCTTCGAGCATGGTGCGGCATGGAACTCGCTGATCCCTTCGGTGATCAACCAGGAGGGTGTGCAGGTGATAATCGGCGACCAGGGCTGGGGCGAAGGTATGGCACAGTGCGGCGTCGTGGTGGCGCGTTACGGCATCGGCGACAGGCTCGCCGGAGTGCTGGGCGTTATAGGGCCTACTAGAATGCCATACAGCCGCTCCGTATCGACTGTGAGCTATATGTCGCAGCTACTCAGCGAATTATTGCAAAAAACATACAGTCCGAGTTTGGAGGAGAACACAGAGTGAACAAGCAGGGTACACAGGACCCGAGCCGCGAAGAAGCGGCCAACGATAATGCCGGTGAAGATATAAATGATGCAAGTGATGATGGCAGCGTACAAAGTGTTCTGGAACGCAATCTTGCAGCCGAGTACCTCGACGCCTTGCAGCGCGAACGTGCCACCTTCTTGAACTACAAGCGTAGGGCCGAGCAGGACCGCGATGAAGCAGGGCAACGCGCCACAGCTAACCTTCTCAGAAAGCTGCTGCCTGTAGTGGACGATTTCGATCGCGCGATGCAAGCTATCCCGGAGGCAGAACGCGAGAACAGCCCCTGGGTAAAGGGCGTAGAGCTTATTGCCCGTAAGCTGCATACCCTGCTCGACCAGGAGGGCGTAGAGGCTATAGAGGCACAAGGCCAACCCTTCGACCCTAACCTCCACGAGGCGGTAGCCTTTGAAGAGGGCGGGGGAGACCATCAGCAGGACCTTGTATCAGAGGTCTTCGCAAAGGGCTACAAGCACAGAGATAAAGTGCTGCGCCCCGCGATAGTGAAAGTCACGCGAGGCTAAGCCATGATGGCATGGCGACCTCGGCGGGTTGGAGCGGTATGAGAGCGATGCGCCAACGCTGGAGCCCGTGCTGAGAAAACAGATATCAGGCAGGATAATCTAAACTCAAGAGTAAACAGTGGAGGATAAAACAATGGCTCATATATTAGGTATAGATCTAGGAACTACAAACTCGGTCACAGCTGTAATCGAGGCCGGCGAGCCTACCATTATACCGAACGCCGAGGGCGCGCACCTGACGCCGTCGGTGGTGGCAATCTCCAAGTCAGGTGAACGACTGGTAGGGCAAGTCGCCAAGCGG
>JALYYZ010000098.1 GCA_030945985.1 Chloroflexota bacterium | reverse complement strand
TTATCTGGCCGGTCACAAGCGTCTGTAGCAATATGGTACGCCCGGCTGGTAGTGCGTGCATTGGCGGTGCGGTCAACTGCATGGCGGTTAGCTTGGCTGATAAGTTGTTACACGCCACTATTGTTATTGTTTAGTCTGCTGTGAGTGCGGCCTATAGCACATTTGTGGAACACCGGATAGGCCAACACTCCTATAGAGTGTTCATGCCCTGGCACGTTAGTTGCACGCCTGTCTGGTAACTGCAATGCGCTTTTTTCCTTCGCGATTGCCCGGCAACAGGCGGAAAGCTGTCACTCTTCCAGCCGCTATTCAACGCTCTGCTGGCTGAGGCGTATAGCACCATACAGGTTTGGAGATCGCAATAGATGCAAGGCAGATACCCGGCATAGGATGTCAGCGATAACAGTTTCATAAAGCCTGCCTTGCAGGTCGGGAGCTACCGTTTTCAGCAATACAGGACCGGAGAAAGGAGACACAAAGTGCAACTAGGCATGATAGGTCTTGGGCGCATGGGCTCTAATATGGTCAAGCGGCTCGTAAAGGCGGGACACGAATGCGTCGTCTATGCGCGCCACCCCGAGCCGGTAAGCGCGCTCGTCAGCGTGGGCGCGATGGGCGCAACCTCGGTGGACGATTTCGTAAAGAAGCTCGACAAGCCACGAGCCATCTGGTTGATGATACCGGCGGGCAGCGTGGACGGAGAGCTTGCCAACCTCATGCCTTTGCTTGAAGAAGGCGATATAGTCATAGACGGTGGCAATAGCTTCTACCAGGACGATATCAGGCGCGCCATTGCCCTCAAGGCTAAAGGCATACATTATGTCGACTGCGGCACCAGCGGAGGCGTTTGGGGACTGGAGCGCGGCTACTGCCTGATGATAGGCGGCGAGCAGGAGATTGCTACCCATCTCGACCCGATCTTCGCCACGCTGGCTCCTGGCCTCGGGGCTATACCGCGCACGCCGGGCAGAGAGAGCGCAGGGGGCACAGCGGAGGAAGGCTACCTCTATTGTGGACCGAACGGGGCCGGGCACTTTGTAAAAATGGTGCATAACGGCATCGAGTACGGCATAATGGCCGCCTATTCCGAGGGCTTGAACGTGCTGCACAACGCCAACATCGGCACCCTGACGCAGAACGTGAACGCCGAGACCGCTCCTCTGCGCACCCCGGAATTCTACAAGTACAACCTGAACATGGCCGACATCGCCGAGGTGTGGCGCAGAGGCAGCGTCGTCTCCTCCTGGCTGCTCGACCTCACCGCCGCCGCTCTGGTAAGCAACTCCACCCTCTCGAACTATAGCGGTCACGTTTCGGACTCGGGCGAGGGGCGTTGGACGCTGGCTGCCGCTATCGATGAAGGGGTACCTGTGCCGGTGCTCAGCGCTGCCCTTTTCGAGCGCTTCTCCTCGCGCGGCGACGCGGAGTTCGCTAACAGGCTCCTCTCCGCTATGCGCTTCCAGTTTGGCGGACACCTGGAGCAGCATCTTGACGCCCAGACAGGTCCTACGCCCAACACCGACGCGGCGGGCCTCACAAGCAAGGCCAACGTAGCAGAGGCGGCCAGCGTCGCCAGAGCCACAGATGCCGCCCATGCCTCTGATGGCAGCGGCGACACGGGCCAGGCGACCGGCTCGTGAGCAACTCCGATAGCCCACAACCAAATACACCACTACCGGATACATCACTGCCAGATACACCAGGAATTGATACGACCCGACCTGACATGACCCACTTTGACACGTCCCACTCCGACGCGCTGGTCTTCTTCGGCGCAACGGGCGACCTGGCATATAAGCAGATCTTCCCCGCTCTCCAGGCCATGCTGCGGCGCGGCCACCTCGATATGCCTGTTATAGGCGTGGCGGGATCCAATTGGACCGACGACCAGTTGAGGGCACGCGCCCATGACAGCCTGGAGCATAGCAGCGGCGGGGTGGACGAAGCGGCTTTCGCAAAGTTGTCGGGCCTCATGCGCTACGTGGGTGGCGACTATAAAGACCCCGCTACCTATCGGAAATTGCGTGAGGCCCTCGGTTCGGCGCTGCGACCACTCCACTACCTGGCTATTCCGCCCAGCCTCTTCGGCACGGTCGCGGCAGGGCTGGCCGCCGGCGGTTGCTCAAAAGACGCCCGAGTGGTGGTTGAGAAGCCCTTCGGGCGAGACCTAGCCTCTGCCCAGGACCTGAACCGCACCCTGGGCCAATATTTCCCGCAAGACGCTATCTTTCGTATCGACCATTACCTGGGCAAAGAGCCGGTGCAGAACCTGCTCTTTTTCCGCTTTGCGAATACCTTCCTCGAACCTATCTGGAACCGCAACTACGTTGAGAGCGTGCAGATTACCATGGCCGAGAACTTCGGCGTGGCCGGGCGAGGGAAATTCTACGAGGAGGTGGGCGCTATCCGCGACGTGGTGCAGAACCACATGTTGCAGGTGATGGCCCTGCTGGCGATGGAGCCGCCCTCTCCCAACAGCCCTGATGGCGAACGCGACCAGAAATCGGTGCTGCTCAGCTCTATCTGCACGCTCAACCCTGCGGACGTGGTGCGCGGGCAGTACAAAGGCTACAAGCAAGAAGATGGCGTGGCCCCAGGCTCGGATGTGGAGACTTTCGCCGCGCTCCGGCTGTCGGTCGACAACTGGCGCTGGGCAGGAGTGCCATTCTACATTCGGGCCGGCAAATATCTACCCGTGACGAGTACAGAGGTGCTGGTGCAACTGAAGCGTCCACCCCTCGACGTATTCGCCAGCGCGGTGGACGAGGCGGCCAACTCGCTGCATTTCCGCTTCAGCCCTGATGTTTATATGGAGTTCAATACCCAGGCTAAAAAGCCGGGCGAGCTGATGGAGGGAGAGACGACCAACCTTGTAGCCAGGCACCAGGCATCCGATGAGATGTCTCCTTACGAGCGCCTCCTAGGCGATGCCATGCGAGGCGATGCTACGCTGTTCACACGGGAAGACGCGGTCGAGACAGCCTGGCGCATAGTAGACCCGGTGCTGCAAAACCCACCACCTTTGCACGAATACGAGCAGAAGACGTGGGGGCCTGCCGAGGTGGACGCGACTGTAGCGCCACCAGGAGGCTGGCACAACCCTGAGCCTCCGGAGAGTCCTAAATAAGCAGGGAAAGAGCGCATCTTTCCAAAAACAACAGATTCAAAAGCTAAAGGGTCCAGGAAGCTGCACTACGTAATCCAACTTTGACAAGGCTCTACCTCTTGTGTTAGGATGCATGTAGGAAGACAACTGAATAATCTACCATGCGCGGGGGTCTGTGGATACAGGCTGAGAGGATAGCAAGCTAACCGCTATCGACCGCTTGAACCTGATCTGGGTAATGCCAGCGAAGGAAGCGTATAACATGTCCGCTCCGGAGCAATGGATTCCCATAGCTCCTTTTTTATTGCCTTGAAGAGCGAGACGTACCAACCGAATAGTATGCCTGCCCCCTTGCGGCTCACCTTGCAAGGGCTGAGCAAGAGCTTCCCGCGCGAGGGGGGCCGGCTTGAAGTTCTGCGCGCGCTCAGCCTGGAGGTGCTGGCTGGCAGCTTTGTCGCCATCCTGGGGCCGTCGGGCTCGGGCAAGAGCACCCTGCTGTCGATCATAGCCGGGCTGGACGAGCCCGACCGGGGCACCATCAGCCTCTTCCCACAGGATGCTAGTGTACCCCTTGACAGAAGGCTCGGTCAGGTGGGCTATATGCCCCAGCGCGATCTCCTCCTCCCCTGGCGCACGGCGCTAGACAACGCCATCGTGGCTCTGCAAGTCGGGGGCATAGGCAAGCAGGAGGCGCGACGGCGCGCGATGCCGTTGCTGGAGCAGTTCGGACTTGCGGGCTTCGCGAATAATTACCCGCACGAGCTGTCAGGAGGGATGCGCCAGCGCGTTTCGTTCCTGCGCTCTGCCATGACAGGCCGGGGGCTGATGCTCCTCGACGAGCCTTTCGGCGGGCTTGACGCCCTGACGCGCGGCTCTATGCAAGAATGGCTCATGGTCGCAGCCGCGCGACTGGGCAGCACCTTCGTCCTGGTGACGCACGATATCGACGAGGCGGTACTCATGGCGGATCGCGTATACGTCCTCTCGCCGCGCCCGGGACGAGTACTCGCCACGCTGGACGTAGAGCTGCCCCGCCCGCGCCAACTGGAGAGCACAGGCACCCCTCTCTTTGCCAACTATAGAAGCTCGCTACTTGAAACGCTCCGGTCCGCAGGTAGTCTGGCGCGAGTAGAGACGGTGGCGAGATGATAGACAACACTGCGCCGGCTGTAATCGGCACGCCTAGCGGCAGATGTGGCATCGGAAAGGCTCAACGATGATACGCCATGCCGCGCACTATGAGTTGCGAGCCCCCATGCGCAGGTTCTCCGGCAACCTCCTGCCGCCGGTCCTGACACTAGCGGCGCTGCTACTGCTCTGGGAAGGGTATGCCGACCTTGTGCTGGGCTCCGTTCCTGGGGGAGAAAGGCTGTTGCCTGCGCCGTCGCGCATAACCGCGGCGCTTATCAACAACACAGCAGTGCTGGCCCCTCATACATGGCAGACGCTGATCGAGACCGCCACCGGCTTCACCCTGGCGCTGCTGCTGGGCTTCGGCTTCGCGGTGATTATAGACCTCAGCCCACTGTTGCGCAGGGCCATATACCCGCTACTGGTGGTGTCGCAGACAATACCGCTCCTGGCCATCGCGCCGCTACTGGTGCTCTGGTTCGGCTTCGGGCTGCTACCCAAGGTGCTTATTGTGGCCCTGGTCTGCTTCTTCCCTATAGTGGTGGCGGGAGCGGACGGCTTTACCTCTACCGACCCTGAGCTTGGCAAGCTCTTCCGCACATTCGGGGCGAGCAAGTGGACCATCTTTCGTATAGTGCGCTTTCCGGGCGCTCTTCCGTCGCTCTTTTCGGGGATACGCATCGCTATTACCTACAGCGTCACGGGAGCGGTGTGGGGTGAGTACGTTGGCGCAGAGAACGGCCTGGGCATATTCATGCAGCGCGCCCAGCATTCCTACCAGGTGGCACTGGTATTCGCAGCAGTCATCATCATCGCCGCCCTGAGCATAGGACTCTTTCTGCTTACTGCAATAGTGGAGCGGATGCTCATCCCCTGGTACTTCGCAGGCAGGACTACTGCCCGGGAGAGCTGAAGCAAGCAACTAGCCGTGTTTTGATTTGTTGTCTCTCTTTCAAAAGCTAAGAGGTCCATGAAGCTACAATAATAAGGAGGAAACTAACATGAAGCAAAAACATTCTTTAGCAGCAGGCTTGCTGCTTACCGGCTTGCTGCTCAACGGTTGCGGCAGCATGACACCCACGGCCACACCTGTGCAGCCTACAGCCACCACGTTGCCCGCCGCGACGGATATGACACAGGCTCCGGCCACAAGCACCATGCAAGCGCCCGCGACAAACATAGCGCAGCCTGCCCCCACAAGCACCATGCAAGACGCCACACCGACCATAGCACAGGTTGTTACACCGACCATGTCGGACGATTCCACAGCCACGACGGTGACCGGAGCCACGATGGTCACAACTGCCACAACGGCGGCCGGAGCCACAACAGCCACAGGCGGCACAACCCCCCTGGCGAGCAGCGCGGCGCACGACAAAGTGCGCTTTGCCCTGGACTGGACCCCTAACACCAACCACACAGGTATCTATGTGGCGTTGCAAAAAGGCTGGTACGCCGAGCAGGGGATCGACCTGCAAATACTTCCCTACTCGGACGCCAACACGCCCGATACGCTAGTCGCCACGGGGCAGGCCGACTTTGGGATCAGCTTCGAGGAGTCGGTGGTCACCGACAGGGTAAGCAAGCTGCCGATAAAGTCGGTAGCCGCTGTGTTGCAAACAAACACCTCTGCCCTGGCGTCGCTGAAAAGCTCGGGCCTCGATCGCCCGGCCAGGCTGGAAGGAAAGCGATATGCGGGCTTTGGTTCGACCTTCGAGGAGCCTGTGGTAGCCACAGTGCTGAAGAGCGACGGCGCACCTACCGGCAAGATCCAGAACATCACCACTAACCTCTCCGGCTATCAGGCGATAATCGCAAAGCAGGCCGACTTCCTCTGGATATACCAGGGTTGGGAGGGTGTGCAGGCCAAACTAGACAGGGTCGACCTGAACGTCTTCCCCATCAAGAACTACGGCGTACCCGATTATTACACTCCCGTTATTATCAGCAACGAAGGCTTTCTCGGCCAACACGGGGACGTTGCCAGGCGCTTCCTGGCGGCCACCGCGCGCGGCTACGAGTATGGAGTAACCAACCCCGATAACGCCGCCGACATCCTTGTAAAGTCGGCCCCTGCGTCTACTTTCGCCGACCCTACCCTGCCGCACGAGAGCCAGAAGTACCTGGCGCCCTACTACAAGGGGGACCAGCAACGTTGGGGCCAGCAAAAGCTAGAATATTGGACGAATTTCCCACGCTTTATCGCCAACACAGGCTTGCTCAAGACCCCCGACGGCAAAGTAGTCAAGCCCGAGGAGATAGACTACAGCAGCCTCTTCACAAACGATTACCTACCCCAAAAATAAACGCACGCTCTACAATCGAGTAGTCACAACATGTGAAGAAAGAGCCTTCTCCGACTGGAGAAGGCTCTTTC
>JALYYZ010000089.1 GCA_030945985.1 Chloroflexota bacterium | reverse complement strand
CAGCCGGGCACGTTGATAACGGGAGGCCGAGGGCGCTGAGGTAATCCTCTCCAAGAAAGTCCATCACGCTCATCGAGCCGGTTGGGTTGCCGTAGGCAGCGGGTATGCCGCCCCATGTGGCGCATGTGCCGATGGCGAAGACCGCAGCGGCGCCCGGTGCCAGGCGCTTGAGCCAGGAAGTAGTGGGTACCGGTTTAGGTACTGTTTCAGAGCCCATAGCGCACCAGTACCCACCCGTTTCCGCCGCCAGCGCCTCGTTGGGGACTGAGCCTTCCCAGATGACGACATAGGGAGCGTTCAGCTTGCCCTCGGCCGCAAGCTCGTAGTTGCGAATAAAGGCTTCGCCCGACTCGATGGAGGTCACAGGGTGGTGGAGCACAACACGCGGTATGCCAGGTATGCGCCCCAACAGCAAGTCCTCGACGCTGGGGGCGGTAGCGCCGGTCACGGCTACTGTGCAGCCGTCGCAGCTCATACCCGCGAGCCAGTAAGCGTGCGCTACCTTTACGGGGCCGAGCATCGCGCCGTGGCGCTCGTCGCCGGGGTTCTTCGCCAGCTCACGATCAACGCTGGAGGTCATCCAATCAATCGGCCCTACCCGCTCTTCGACGGCGGCATCAATAAGCGGCGCCTGTGGCATCGATATCTGGTCCGGCATGCTAAGCTCCTATCAGAGAGTGCTATTCAGCAACGTCTATTATTGTCGACGGATCTCTTACGTGCGCTTTGCTAAAGAGTACACCAGGGCATTACCCGGCGTGTGAAGCCGACTCTTTCAGTAATCTATCGGCCAGTTGCGCGACCAGCCCGACGTACGCGGGCTCAGGCTTGCGATCGAGGATGGGTGTGCCTGCGTTATCCGACTGTCGCACGTCGTCGTCAAAGGGGAGAACGGTGATGATCTCAAGGTCTCGCTCGGCGCAATAGCGGCGGATGGCCTCTTCGTCCTGAGGGGCGCGCACTTTGTTCGCCACCACGTAAATCTGCTTGATGCCAAGCCCTCGCGCCAGGTCTGCTGTACGCCCGGTTGTTTCAAGGGAGCGGTAGTAGGGCTCGGTCACTATGAGCATCAGATCGGTATGCCGTACGGTGCCCCGGCTCATGTGCTCGATCGAGGCTTCCATATCTACTATGGCGATCTCGTCCGACTTCTCCATAAGCTGTCCAAGCATACCACGCACGGTGGCATGAGCTCCGCAAAGTCAGCCGGCGCCTGGGTGATCGACGTTAGCCGTCAGCACAAGAGTGACGCCATCAGGGGCAAGCACGCCATGCTCTGAAGTTACGTCGGCTATCGGCTTGGTGAGGGTCATCTGCTTCGTGCCTGATGAGTCGACACGTTCCTCAAGAATTGTGCGAGGGAGCGCATGGAGCGACACGAGGCCCTGCCGCGTGACGCCTAGAGCCACTCCGAGGTTCGGGTTCGGATCGCCGTCGATCGCCAGCACTGAGAAACCTTTGCGGGCGAAGAGGCGCGCGAGCGTGGCTGAGAGTGTGGTCTTTCCAGAGCCACCTTTACCGGCGACAGCGATTTTCAAAATGCCCTCCTGGTGATGTAAAGGAAAAAGGGTACAGCCTATCTGTGTGGACCCGCTGTGGACCTGCGCGGAATATCATCATTTTACGTTGGTTCGCAACGCATGTCAATGGAAACGCATGAAATAAAGGCGATTTTATCTATATTGCGCGATTGCGCGGGCGACCGGGCAAGATGCCTTGTGGTCCCAGCCTTTGAAATCCACAGTATGCGGATCAAACCCGACTTGTAGTGCCTCATCGTCATCGTCGCGGGGCCGGGTTCCGGGCTTAGTTCTGCTTCCGCTCTCTCCGCTGCTTACGCCATCCATACGGAGTCATGCCACGCGGCTTGTAGACATTGAGCACCGTTACCACGAGCAACACCAGTAGGCCAACTCCGGCATGGAAGAGGTCTCCCCCGTGCCCCCTGGCGTTGGTACTACCTTCCTCGCGCACCATATCTGCCAGGTAGCTCACCGAAGGCATGTGCAACAGCAATACGACGGTTGCAAAGATCGTCAGCACGAGAGTGATCACGACCCAGTAGTGCCGGAACAAGCCCCACGGGGTGCCCAACGACATGACGATCCCGGTCAGCAGCGCGGCTAGGGCCAGTGGAACGATGACGAACCAGCCGGTCAACTCCATCGCTATCCAAGCTGCCTGCACCGTCCGAGCGTCCCGACTGTTCACTGCGGAGACGCCGAGCGCAAGGTACGCAACGACAGCACCAACCCAGCCGACCGAGGCAATGAGATGGACGATGAGCACGAGCTTTCGCAGGCCTGGTGGCATGCTCATGGTCATGGTCCGTGCCCTACGGGAGCGAGACCCGTAAGGTGCAGGCCAACGAATAGCAGGATCAGGACAACGGCAATAATCCCCAACACCTTTACCCACCCCGGTGTGCTGGGCGGCGTATCCGGATCCATGCCCTCGTGAGCTTGAGACATAAGTGTTCCTCTCTATTTCGTTGGTAACGCTCCGGTAACGCTCCATGCCAGACTAGCGAGTTTAGTGAACAATGTCCATAGTCAGTAAGTCCTATATTTTTAGCAAGAGCTGAAAAAGCATTGGATGCTCCTCAGCCCGCGTCTCATGACAACGCCAGGGCAGGCTCGCTCACTCCACGCCCGGCGACCACGGGCCTCTTCAGGTAGGCCACCACGTTATCGGCGCGTATGTCGCCCGCGTGGCTCGGGATGCTTTCAGCGATAACGCCATGCTGCACCGAAACGAGCTCCCAGCCTCCCGCGCCGAGGAGTCCAAGCGCGGCTGTAAAAGGGTTGTAAGTCCAGACCCGTCCCTCTTCGCCTGGATGCCCGATACGCGATATTTGGGTCGCTTCCACCCCTCCAGCTCCCGTGTAGTAGACATCTAGCGTGTGCCGCATGCCCTCGTCCTGTACCATCGCGCTCGCCACCAGGCGCAACTGGCAAAACTCCCATTTGCCTTGATTTGCTCGCTCTTGTTGGTCCAACTCTATCCCTCCTACCATTTCGCCACTCTTCTCTGTTTACTCGTCACCTCACGCCGTTGCGCGCCTTTTGGGCGCTATACAGACGACGGACAAGTGTAGAGTCAGTCCGAACTGCATAACGTGAGTTCACTCTCCTCTACATTACAGCCAGTCTTGAAAAGAAACGTCCCCAATAGCGAATTCCACTCTTGAAGTGTTTCAGCTTGATGCTCTCATTGGGCGAGTGTACCCGTGAGCCGCTCCAGGTCACGCCGCCGGTCATCACGGCTGGTATGCCGAGGCCATCGGTGACCAGCGAAGTTGGGCCGCTGCCGCCGCTGGTTGGTATCACAACTACATCGTGCTCGCCCAGGTCATGCCAGGCACCGGCTGAAGCGGCAACCAGCGGGCTATCGACAGCGGTCCTGGCGACCTCAAGCCCGCCGAGCTCCACGACCTCTATGTCATCATAGCCGCGCGCCGCAAAGTGCGCCTTGAGCAGCTTGAGCATCTTCTCAGGGGTCTGGTGTGGCACCAGACGGAAATCCATCTTCACAGTGGCCTTACTGGGCACGATCGTCTTCGAGCCTGGTCCACTGTAGCCACTGGTAAAGCCCGCTATATTAGCCGTTGGGTGGAAGACCTCTGCGTGCAACACTTCGCGTCCCTGCAAGCCGCGCTGCCACTCTTTCACCCCATATTTCTGTCTATAGCCGGGCTCGTCGAACGGCATGTTAGACACCGCCTTGAGGTCGGCTTCCGTTGGCGGGTCTACAATCGCGTCCAGGCCGTCCATGACGAAGTTGCCTCCCGCGTCGCGTAGCGTCGAGAGGGCCATCACCAGTCGCCAGGCCGGGTTGGGCACGAATCCGCCGCTACCCGAATGAACGTCGTGGTCCGGGCCGGTGCAGTGCAACTCTACGTAAAGCATCCCTTTCGTGCCGCAGACGATCATCGGCTTGTCCTGCGTATCGTGTCCTGAGCTCTCCCACGCGCACCAGTCGGCCTGAAGCTCTGCGGCGTGCGCCTCGACCACAGGCCCGAGGTTGGGGCTACCCACCTCCTCTTCGCCCTCGATCAGCCAGCGAAGACGCAGCGGCAGATCGCCGATAGTTGCCTGGTAGGCGCGAATCGCCAGCACGCGCGACAGGAAGTCGCCCCTGTCGTCGGCCACGCCACGCGCATAGAATATGCCGTCGCGCACATCACCCGCGTAGGGAGGCGAGGTCCAAAGCTCCAGCGGCTCGGGAGGCTGCACATCGTAGTGGTTGTAGAAGAGCAGCGTCCGCTTGCCTTTCCCGAGTTCGGCCAGCACCACGGGAGGCGCATCGCCCGCAGGCACCACGCTCGTGCGGGCGCCTAGCGGCTCCAGCAGCGCCCGCACCGCCGCGACGCCCTCTTCCATGCCGATGCGCTGGCCTGCAAGTGTGGGCGAAGAGCAGAACCGCCGTAACTCCTCGATCATGGAATCAAAATGCTTATCAATGTAGGCGTCGTAGCCGGTGAAATCGTGGAGACTGCTGTCGCTCATGTTTAGAGGGCTCCTGTAAATGGTGTGGGAACCGCAGTATATCATAAACTCTGACTGCGGTCGAAACGAAACCTTTTGCCTTCTCGGTCGTCTTATACACGACAAGTTGACAAACCACCCTCTACGTCGTACCATCGCACAACAAACGATGCATGTAACTTCCCGCTGCATGCGCTTCATCGTGTGGAGTAAGCATATGCACGCGAGACAGCGCCGAACTTCGCGGCTACAAGGAGCAACCATCATGAAACCTTTTCTCAGTGGTTTAGTAACGTTCTCTTTTCTGGCCGTGGTCGCCCTGCTGGCTCTATGGTCAACGCCGTCGGGGGCGGGCGCTTCAGCTTCGGCCTACTCTCAATCAGCGGTGGGCGCAGGCGTCGCTCCTGGTGCAGCTTCACATGTAGGAGCCGCCACACCGTCGCCTACGTGCGCGCCCTCATGGGCGGTGGTGGACAGCCCCAACGCGGGGGTTGGCGGTTTCACCGGCACCGTCAATCAACTTACCGGCGTCAGTGCCGTTTCCGCGGACGATGTGTGGTCGGCCGGCTATTATGTCGACCAGACGAAATCGCGGCCCGCGACATCTCCTAAGCATGTTGTAAAGCGCCCTGCTGATAGGCAAGAGTTCGAGGGCAGCCCATACGGGAACCTCGTGCATACCCTGGTGGAGCACTGGGACGGCACAGCCTGGACCATCATCCCGAGCATCGACAACGGCCCTGATAGCAATGCGTTCTTCGCGATTGCCGCCGCAGGCACGAACGATGTTTGGGCCACCGGCTACTACCTCGATACTTTTGGAGTGTCACAGACGCTCATAGAGCACTGGAACGGCACGGCTTGGAGCCTCGTCACCAGTCCCAACATGGGCCCCTACCTTGACAACGAGCTGACCACAGTCGACGCGCCGGCGACAAACGATGTCTGGACGGCGGGCTACTATTATAGCGAGCAAGGAGTCGCCCGTACGCTCACCGAACACTGGAACGGCACGACCTGGAGCATCATCGCCAGCCCCAACACGGGCGCGCTCGACAACGAGATCTACTCTATCAGCTTCGCCGCCGCAAGCGACGTCTGGGCGGTCGGCTCCTACGTTATTGCTAATGGAATGGGTGGAGTGATTAAAGGCTTGTTGGAGCATTGGAACGGCACAGCCTGGAGCATAGTGCCGTACACTCCTATCGGCTCGTTCAACAACGTCTTCTACGGCGTGGACGCAGTTTCCACAACCGACGTTTGGGCCGTTGGCGCCTCGGGTGGTTACTCATCGGGAGCGAGGCCGCTCTTTGAGCACTGGGACGGCAGCTCCTGGACTCCTGTTGCTGGTCCTGCGAACGGGTCGCCCGGCGATGTCGTCTACAGCGTTGAAGCGATCGGAGTCAACGACGTCTGGGCAGTGGGAGCGGGCGGACGATCCAACGCTCCCCCGCAGGGCCTAACAGAGCACTGGAACGGTGTTGCATGGAGTGTGGTCCGCAGCCCGCTGGGCCAGCAGAACGGTTACGCCTCGCTAATGTCGGTTTCCGCCGCTGATAGCAATGACTTATGGGCGGTCGGCTCGGGCACCAGCTTCAGTAATTACCAGCCACAAACCTTCACCGAGCATTACTCGACCGCGTGCGTGACCTGCCCAACCGGCTTCGCCGATGTTCCCGAAGGGAGCCCCTTCTATCCCTATGTGCAGTGCCTTGCCTGTCAGGGGATTGTCAACGGCTATCCGTGCGCCGACCCTGCTGACCCCTGCGTGCCAAGCCCTGTACCCACGGGCGTTACCAGTCCGGTACCCACCCGCGTTACCACACCCGCGCCACTCCCTTCGGCAACGGGCACGGCTACCCCGTCGGGCACGACCGCATACTTCCGGCCTGGGAGCCCGGTGACAAGGGGCCAGTTAGCCAAGATCATCTCAAATTCCTCAGCATACGTGGAGGATCCAGGCTCCCAGGTCTTCACTGATGTGGCACCCTACGAAAATCCGTTCTTCCCCTGGATCAATCGACTGGCTCACCGTGGAATCATAGGCGGCTACGCCTGCGGCACGCGGCCCGACGAGCCATGCGACAGCCGGCACATGCCATACTTCAGATCGGGAGGTAACGCAAGTCGCGGCCAGATCGCTAAGATCGTCTCCAACGCGCGAGGCTTCAACGACCCTGTTCCACCAGGCACGCAGACCTTCGCTGACGTTGCGCCCGACAGCCCCTTCTGGCTCTATGTAGAAAGGTTGCGCATTAACGGATCAGTCATCTCGGGCTACGCGTGCGGAGCTGTGGGCGAGCCATGTCCCGGCACCTACTTCCGGCCGCAGATCGACGCCAGCCGCGGCCAGGTATCAAAGATTGTGTCGAAGGCATTCTTCCCCAGCTGCTACGCGCCCTGATCCCCTCGCCGGCCCTGATCCCTGCACACTGCTCGCAGCTCGCGACCATGTGCCACAGGTATTAAGGCAAGATACGCCCTCGTGCTAGTAGAAAGAGCTTCAAACACCGCAAGGTTTGAAGCTCTTTCTACTTGTTCAGCAACCAGGTAGAGTATAGGAACTCACCAGTGCGTGTTTGTTAATAGGTCCCTGTGACTAGAGAGCAGATGACTGTGATACCCAGGGTTGTCCCCTCACGCGCGGCTGCCGCTATGCATGAAGAACGGTCACAGCTTACGCGCGGCTGCCGCCGTGCATGGCAGATAACCACAGCAGATCCATGATGATTAATTTGTAAACGTTCATTAGTCACAGGGCGCTCTACTGACAGATCGCCCTTCGCAAACAGGCCGCCGCACTTGCCTGAGACAAAGCCTCTCGCGCTTGGCATTACTTGGAGAGACAACCTCTTCATCGTGCTAAGAACCTGACCCTTTTGCCTGGCCGGTCGCCTGCGATGTACAAGTGCAACCACAGGACGAATCGCATGGAGGTGCCATACAGCA
>JALYYZ010000212.1 GCA_030945985.1 Chloroflexota bacterium | reverse complement strand
CCTTTGATCTAGGCGGGGTAGATGTCCGAGCGGTGGCCTCACGGTGGGAAGAGAGCGTGCCGGCTTAGATATTGCGTCTTACATTATGGCGTGATAAGAGCCAGCATCCCTTTTATCTCGTCGCGGGTGAGGGTGCCCACCTGTGATGCCTTCACGATGCCATCCCTTCCAATAAATATCTGTGTTGGGAGAGCAGTGATGTTGTACCTACTCATGACACTGCCGTCTCTGTCGAGCAGGAAGGTCCAGTCATAAGCGTTGATCGCGGTGAAGCTGTTCACCTTGTCAGCTTTGTCCTGGGCGTCTATGCCGAGCACCACCAAGCCCGAAGCTTTGTTCTTGGTATAGGCGTTCTTTATGTCGGCCATTTCACTCATGCAAGGCTCGCAACCGGTCGCCCAGAAGTTTATCCAGACGGGTTTCCCACGCAGGGAAGAGAGACTTACAGTCTGTCCAGTTGGGGCTCTTGCCAGTACAAACTCTGGCGCCACTATACCTGTACCTACGGCCTGGCTACTCACAACCCTATCGCGTGGTATCAGCATGAGCACGCCGAGGCCAAGTAGCGCGAGCAAAGCAAGCGCGCCCCCACCGAGCATCATCCACTTCGAGAGCCTCTCCCTGCTGCGCTCTGTTACGGAGTTAACACTTTGCGACATAAAAGTAGCTACCTCGAGTAGTTTTCCATCGAAGACGCCTGAGCCAATACCTCGCTACGGAGTTACAACGGTCTCTCTGTTAGAGCCACTTCGATACGCGCACTGATATACAAGCACCAGGCACCAGGCACCAACCACCATCCACTAACAATCTTTCAACGCGGTAGCTGGTCAAGAACTGGATACGAACCAGGTTGCCGAGGCTTGCTGTCTCCAGGACAAAGTGACGCTACACTGCCTTTGCAAGGTACTGTCTGATTAATGATAAGAGTGCGCGCGTTAGGCAAACGTATTGGTTCAAGAGGGATGTATAAGGATTCTGTTAGGGTATCGTACCCGCGCGATATCGATTGCTTGCCTCTCTGCCTGGTGTTCTACCGTCACAGTGTAAGACAGGCAGTCTCCAGGTGGCGAGCGATAGCAGCGACCTGTATCAACCCACAACAAAGGGAGCGCAGAGCACGACGAGCTACTTAATGTCGATGGCGCCGAGGACAGTGCCGCCACTGTTAGAATCGGCACTGGAGCAGACGAATGGCAAGGTAAGCGGCTTGCCGCTGGTGACCCGAGAGACAACTATTAACGCCTTGTAGCGTCCGGGGGCCAGGCCGGCTGCCGGTATAGACAGATCTATGGTAGTGTTGAACATGGTGCTGGCCTGCGAGTTGTCACCGGCATCGATGGTGAAACTGTGCGAGTACTCCTGACCAAGAACCCGCTCTCCTTTCTGGTTGACTAACTGCACGGAACCGGCATAGTTGTATTGCATTTTCCCCTCAGCCTGCCAGTAGAGCGTTATGCCTAACGTCGTACCACGTGCAACACCGTTCTGCGCGACGCCTGGAGGTAGACTGTATCCCACGAGCGTTAGAGGGTCCACGCCATCATGCAACGCGCAGTCGAGGGTGTATTGAGGCAGATCAGGCACCGCCTTTGGCACGTACATGCCCAGTTGATCAGGAACTTGCAGCAAATAATTGGCATCTTGCACAGCCAGGGCAGAGGTGGTCAGTCGAGTGCGGCCAACCTGAAGCCAGAGAAGAGCGAAGCGCCGGTCTCGGAGCGCTTGTTCAAACAAAGAAGCGTCCCACCTACCGAGCTTAGAGAGGTTCATAAACATGAAGTCATCATCGTAGACGACCTTGTGCCCGTTCTTGAGCAGCAGGTATTCGTCCTCAGAGAAAATATCCCCCGGAGTGGAGGCTATGATCTTCGACCAGGCTTGCATTCTCCTGCTGAGATCCGCCGTCGGCCAGGGTCCGCTATACAAGACCTGAGGGTCGCTGAAAGAGAATAACTGTAGCAAGAAGAGACAAAGGAGGCTAAGCAGAGATCCCCTTGACAGGGCGATGCGCAGCCGATTGCCCGCGTACAGTCCAGCAGTCTCAGCCTTCAGCAGATAGCCCAGGGACAAGCCAAACAATAAGCATGCGGGGAGCCAGGCGTCAATAAAATGGTTGTAGCTCACCCCCGCCCGACCCAGGCGCGCAAGCACCGAACCTTGAGCGATCACGAAGTAAATTACGGCGAGGCTCCACATGCCTGCCAAGAGCTCTCTTCTCGTCCGCCAGGCCAAAGCCAACCGGATCGAGGTGGCAACCACACAGGCGGAGCCCCACCCCAGCACGGGCCACTGCTCGCCCCAGAGTGTCGCCGACAACCGCCAGAAGCGCCGGATATTCAACGGCTGCTCCTGGTTCTGGATCACATGCTGCCACAGACCGCCATTTAGCAGAAAGTTGGCTACAAGGAAGGGCACGAGAACGAGAGTTGCAAAGGCAACCGCGAAGCGGATCGCGATACGCACATTACCTATCAGGAGCCAAAGAATAGTGGCGGCGGCCATATCAATCGCCGACTGCTTGGTATAAAAGGCCAGTGCGAAGAGCAGCGGCGCGATATAGAACCCTTTCCCACGCCTGGCCCCGGACGTCGCTGCAAAAGCCAGACCCGCCATGCCAAACGCTGCCGCTGTAAGGTGTTGTGTGTAAAGTGCAGACCAGATGATCACGGGCGAGCATGAGAGCCACAGGGCGGCGGCGAGCAAAGCCGGAAGCTTCGTAGAAGTTGCTCTGGCGACCAGAAAGGCGAGGAGCGCCGCGACTACCAGCGTTGACAGCAGGGAGATGGCGCGCCCAGCTGTGAGCGAGGGGCCGGTCAACCAGGAGATGGGCGCGTTCAGTAGGTAGTAGAGAGGAGTATAAGGAGCAGAGATAAAAGACGACGGATCGGCAAGCTTGTAGATATTGTGGCCGGCGGCAAGCTCCAGCGTAGCATTAAGATTCACCCCTTCGGAATAGTCGAACTGCCACGGCCAGACTAGAAATGTGAGACTGGTCTGGGCGAACTGCAGAAGTCTCGGCACCAGCAGAACCAGTCCGGCAATGGGCACAGCCCAGAGCAAGCGACCACTCACATTGGACGTGAGGCCAGGAAGCTCGCGTCCAGGCGTTCCAGTCTGGTTTCTCGGGAGTTGTATTGTCTTGTCCAACTTCTACTACCTACTTTGACTTGTGATCTCTAGTGGCGACCACATCCGTTGGGGCACCTTCTGCGCGGATCATGCGGGGACAAGGAATAGGTGAGGAAACGCCGCAGGCATGGTCTCCCCACGTGCCCAGGAGGGTGATCTCTCCTCATATTACACTTACCCGTCCTGTGATGCTAGTAGCCTCTGCCTGATAAATTTCCTGGGCAACTATCTTCTCGACATATAATATCTCCTCCTCCAATTTCATGATCAATGCTGCTGTTTCGGCCTCGTACACGTCGCACAAGAGACGAATGTGTTGGCTGGCCGCAGCTAATCTGAGCATGACCAGAAGGCGCAGGCTTATTGCCTGCTCCATCCGCCACCGGGGGACGTACACGCACGGGGGTCTGGGATATATGGCTGATCCCCTGGGTGACGTGCTCGATGGTGCGAGATGCAAGAACGTAGGCAGTGATCCCCACTGCTGTAATAGGAAAGGTGCTTCCCCTACCTTCTAGGCGATCACCGACCAGGCAACGACGGACAATGCCGCTTGCAGGTATGAAGTGTCCTCCCAAAGTGAGGTCTTCAGATCGACACAGTATACAGTATTACGTGGTCCTACATGAGCGTCTGAATGAGCGTGAATACTCCGCACGCCCTAAAGGGCGGCAGCTTCTAGGGATTGGGTACCCATGCGTTGTATTCCAACGCATGTATGTTCTTGGAAGCATTCAGGTCTCTTTCGATATGAGCCGAGCAACATGGACAGTCGAATACTCTATCAGAGAGACCTAGCCTGCGGTCAGTAGCCAATCTGTGCCCACAACCACTACACGTCTGACTGG
>JALYYZ010000074.1 GCA_030945985.1 Chloroflexota bacterium | reverse complement strand
CGGCTATATCGTCATGTACGCCAATCCTCGTGGCAGCGTCGGTTACGGCCAGAAATTTGCGGACGCTATCATTAGTGACTGGGGAGGAGTGGACTATGATGACCTGCTGGCCTGCGTCGATCACGCGATAAGCCTGGGTTTTGTTGACCAGGAGAGGCTTGGCGTGGCAGGCGGCTCATATGGCGGCTATATGACGACCTGGATCATCGGGCACACCCAGCGCTTCAAGGCAGCAGTAGCCAGCCGTATGGTATCGAACCTGTATAGCGCATGGGGCTCGGGCGACTTTACATGGCAGCTATGGAACTGGGAGATGGGAGGTACGCCTCAAGAGCGCACCGCCCTTTACCTGGAGAGGTCGCCCATTACCTACGTGCAGGATATGCATACTCCTCTGCTGATTACCCATGCGGTCGATGACCTACGCACCAGCATCGAGCAAGGTGACCAGATGTATACAGCGCTGAAGGTTCTCAAGAGAAACGTAAAGATGGTGCGTATCCCTTCAGGTGGGCATGATGTTTCTCGCACAGGAAAGCCTACTCTACGGGTGGAGCGAATGCAGCACATACTCGATTGGTTCGACCAGTATCTGCCGGACACCAGTGGAATATAGAGAACGAAGCCGCCGGCGGCACGGTGCCCTACTTCTCACGCTACGGCGCAGATTGATCGTTCCAACTCCACAGGCCAAATGAGCGCCTGCATACGCCGTGCGTAGTGTAACAATGGCTCACCGGCAGGCAAAGTGATACCGTGGCATAAAGCCATTGTATTCCGCCGGATATACGCCTCGGCAGGTTGCAGCGGCCACACAGTATGGTGTATATCGCAATGGCACAATCTGCCGTTGCGATCTGTGCTGTAGTAGCGGTAACGCTCGGTCAGCCAGCAGTCGAGCGAGCAAGGAGATGCAATGTGAGGTGGGGCGTAAGGAGAATAAGTAACCTCAAACTCGGCAGGTGGTGATTTATGCTCGTCTCGCCGGCTCTTGAGAGATATTCGAGAGCCGCAGCTTTTCATCTCCATATGCGCGTGATGGTACAGCAACCTGAACCATGCACGAGCCAGAGCCACTGCAGGCCGGTTGTCTGTATCGAGGCTAAGGAAATAGACGCCCGGCCTGTCCCCCACCCTCACATAGGTCCGAACATTCACCTCGGGAAAATAAGAGACAAAAGGCAACTCTGGGAAAGCCAGCAGCCGCACCCCCGTCAACCTGAAGGCGACGATGCCCAGCCATGCCTGTCCTTCGAATAGATCAAGTTGTACCCCCGGAGGAAGTGAGGGAAGCAGAACCTCAGCCGGCACAGGCCAATGGACAAAGAGGAGATCGTGCCACGTCTGAGCCATCAAAGGGGACCGCTGAGGTAACAGCCACGGAATGCGCTCAGTAGACGAGACGATACTCATTTAGACCTCCTACTTACCACTGCTAGATTACCCTTTGAGTGTTATATGGATTGTGCGGATTTTCACAATAACTTTGTGATTTATTATACTATTAACATTGCATTAACGCAATAGCATAATGCAACTTCCAGCCATCTCTTGGGGATAGGCGCATCTTGCCAGGAACAAACAAATCAAAACACTCTGTGTTTTGATTTGTTTGTTTTTACTTTCAAAAGCTAAGAGGTCCATGAAGATGCACTAAGAGGGCCTAACAAAACCTCATCTGGCATAGTAACTGTCTGCGTGCAAAGGGCTATTGGCTAGCTCTACAAAGGGTTTTGTTAGGCCCTCTAAGCAATCCCGACAAGAGGTGTCCGTCCAAACCTACCAAACCTGTCCGATAATGCATGCGGCCAAATTGCGCGAGGTTCTCAGGTATGGTAGGATGAACGGCGCCTTCATCAGCGCCACATGCCGGCGCCATGACCACTCCTGTATGTTATGCAAACACCAACAGTGCGACTAATCGACAGCCACGCGCACCTTACGTTCGAAGACTACGATATCGACAGAGATGCCGTGCTGGAACGCGCTCGCCTGGCCGGTCTGGTTGCCATTGTCACCATCGGCATAGAGCCTAGCGATTGGCAAAACACTCTCAGCGTTGCCGAGCAGTACAGCGATGTCTATCCTGCACTCGGCATTCACCCCAACAGCGCCGGCGAGACCAATAGCGGCACTCTGGGACAACTCGCCACCCTCTGCAAGAGCACCGTCAAGAAACCTGTAGCAATAGGAGAGACCGGACTCGATTACTACCGTGATCATGTACCGGCAAAGATACAAAGGGAATCGTTCATCGCTCACCTGGACCTGGCAAGGCAACTCGACCTACCAGTAATCATCCACAATCGTGACGCTCATGTGGATCTCCTGCGCATTCTGCGAGAAGAAGGCAAAGGCACACGTGGCATAATGCATTCGTTCTCCGGCGACATGAACTTCGCAAACGAATGTATTAGATTAGACTACCTTATCTCCCTCTCTGGCCCTGTCACCTTCCGTAAAGCAGCTGATAAGCACGAGATCGCCAGATCGGTACCGCTCGACAAAATGCTTGTAGAGACGGACTGCCCATTCCTTACACCTGAACCCTACCGGGGTCGTAGGAATGAGCCTTCTTATGTGGCTTATACAGCCCAGGCCATAGCCAATCTCAGGGGCACCACCCTTGATGAAGTTGCGAACGCCACCACCCAGAATGCACTCTCATTGTTTGGCATAAAGACAGGGTTGGACAAAACTAATAGATCGGCAACGGACCCGGCAACAGAATAAGAAACATTACATGGGCCTGGGGCCTAAAGGTGGGCAGAGATCGTGATAAACCTCTGGCAGCTACATGTCTTTCTGATCGTGTCCGAAACAGGCAGTTTCTCGGCTGCCGCCACGCGCCTTCACATGACCCAGCCGGGCGTCAGTCAACAGGTGCGAGGGCTCGAAACCTACCTGGGCAGCAAGCTTTTCGTGCGTCGCGGCCACGGTGTCGAGCTGACTGCCACCGGCTTTGATCTGCTCGACCCGGCAAGGCGTATGATGAATCTGAGTGAGGTCACCGAGCGCACACTGATGGCACGCCGAGGGGAGGTGAGCGGACGCGTGCGGTTGGGCTGCTCTCTCCCATCAGGACCTTTCAACGTGAACCCGCTCGTCTACGAGTTCCGAGACAAGAACCCGGAAGTAAGTTTGCAGATCGAGCTTGTTGAGCCCGGACCGCTACTCGGGGCGTTGCGGGCGCAGGAACTCGATGGCGGAATAGTAATGGGCAGGATGCGCGGTCGCGGCCTCGTACATCATAAACTGGTGGAGGACCCAATAGCATTGATAGTCCCTCTCGGCCACCAATGGACGTCGCCTATAGAGATCAGCCGTGCGGAGATGGAGCAGATGCCAGGCGAATCTAGTCTGGAGGGACTACAGATGGAAGGACGGCCGCTGCTGCGCCACGAAGAAGAAAGTTGGATGCCGGCTATAAAGCCATCCATGCTAAACAGCCAGCCGATGGTGCTGGAACACAGTATGGGCGAGAGTCACAGCGATGCGCGCCGTGCCCTCAATGATGCGTTGGAGGAGCGCGGCCTCACCACGCGAGATCTACACGTTGTGCTGGAGGTACCCGATCCAACCGCAGTTGCATGTGCCGTAGCAGAAGGATTGGGTATTGGTTTCGTGCCTCAATCGATAGCGCGCCGCTTTGTGGGCCAGGTAGCAACTGTGCGCGTGGATGGCTTTAATATGTCGCATCATGTTTACCTGATACACGACCGTAAAGCCCTGCATAGCCCGGCTGTAGCTGCTTGGTGGAAGTTCATTGAAGGCAAGCTAGGCGCTCGAACACGAGAGGATGCCCCGGCGGGCGAGCAGGCCATGGAAGCCACCGGAACAGGTAACGCCGAGGTGCGGACAGTACGTACGCCGGCCAGGACGCTGCAAGAGGCATAGCGGAGTATATGAACAAAGCAGCCTCAACAAAACAACCCGCCGCGCCGGAAGGGCGCACACTGATCCTGCTTACCGATGTTGTAAGAACGGCGCAAGGTTCTTTATTCGCGCCCGAATCCGAAGGGGCGTTTCTGCTCAAACTGGCGAGCCTACTGGCCGGAAAAAGTGGACGGGTTGTACTGTGCAGTCTCTTGCAAGTCCCACAAGGTGAGGCAATCAGCAGCTATTCTGTACCTGCTCAAAGCCAGCGCCAGCGCCTGGAAGCCGATGCGCTATCGACGCTGGCCGCGCAACTGCCCGCAGCCAGCCTTCCTGGGCTGATAACACCCGTCGTGAAGGTCGTACCCGGAGATGACGCTTCCGGAGAGGTCAGGCGCTTTCTGCAAAGTGAAAGCAGTGCTCTACTGCTCTTACCACTCAGGAGAATCAAAGCTGCTGAGTGCCCCTGGCTTCGTAAGGCAATAAGGAGCCCGCTGCCATGTGACGTCGCATGGGCCCGACCACCCACACGCGATAAGGGGTCCGACGCCCAGCAGCCTTTCCATTTGGGTATGAACGTCCTGCTGCCGGCCCGTGGAGGCCCACAGGCCATGCTCGCCCTGGAGCTTACACAGGCTTTGGCGGTCACCACGCAGGCCAAGACAACTATATTGCACGTGATGCGTGCCATGCCCGAGAACATCAGGCAATCGGAGGAAGCACCCTTCTCAGAACTCCTGGACGAGGTAGGGCGAGAGAGCAACGCAGCAACCATGCCCAAGCGGCTGTTCACTACAGGCGAGGATCCAGCCGCAAGTATTAGCAAGACTTCACGCGACTATGATCTCCTGATCATGGGTGCAGGCGGCGAAGCTGCGGCAGACATGGGGCGCTTTACTGAGCAGGTCGCTCGCAACACTGGGTCCGCCTTGATAGCTCTGAAGACCCGCAAGCCTGTAATGCCTGCTATTTTAGCTGCACGCAAGCGCGTTCGGCCTCATACTATGGAGCCTGAGGCGCTCTCTATGCTCGTAGATAAATGGTTCGCCGAGAACACCTTCCATGCCAATGAGTTCTCTGACCTGGGACGCCTGGTCGACATCAAGCGGCAGCGGGGGCTAACTATCTCCGTCGGCCTGCCTGCGCTCAATGAAGAAGCTACTATAGGCCAGGTGATCACATCGTTGAAAAGCGCGTTGATGATAGAAGCGCCCCTTATCGATGAACTGGTGCTTATAGATTCCGACTCGACCGATAACACACGCGAAATCGCCGCCGAGCTAGGTATATCTATACACAGACACAGCCAGATATTACCCGAAGTAGGCAGCTACACGGGTAAAGGTGAAGCCCTGTGGAAATCGCTGCACATTCTCAAGGGCGATATTATCGCGTGGGTCGATACAGATGTAGCTAATATGCAGCCACAATTCGTTTATGGGTTAGTAGGTCCCCTGTTGCGTGAGCCGCGCATCGGCTATGTGAAGGGCTACTACCATAGGCCGATCAAGCTTGGCGGCGGCATGCAACACGAGGGAGGAGGCCGCGTCACCGAGCTGACCGTACGTCCACTCTTGAACCTCTTTTTCCCACTGCTGTCGGGCCTTGTGCAACCCCTGGCCGGAGAATACGCCGGCAGGCGAGACGTGTTGGAAAAGCTCCCTTTCTTCACAGGATATGGTGTAGAGACAGGCTTGTTGATCGACATGCTCGAACGATACGGGCTGAACTCCATAGGCCAGGTGAACCTCGAAAGCCGGGTACACCGCAACCGCTCACTGGCAGACCTCTCGCTCACCGCCTTCGCGATAGTGCAGGTTATACTCACACGGCTCGAAGAGCGTGCCCGCATCTCACTGCTTGAAGAGGTAAACCGCAGCATGAAGCTGATTTTGTTTGAGAAGGATCACCTCTCGTTACAGATGCGTCGTGTGCGCGATGAAGAGCGCCCCCCGATAGCGAGCCTGAGCCAGTACAGCGAAACACATGGTCGCTAGTATTTTACCAACTAAGTTGTGATTGTCTTGTTTCATTCATTCTCACATGGTGGGAATGAATGAAACTGTTTATGCTTTCCTGGTAAGACACTGGTGCCTCTCCAGGAGACCTCTTGGGAAAGAAGAGCTCTTCTTTCCAAGAAAAGACAAACCAAAACCCCATGGTTTTGGTTTGTCTGTTTTACTTTCAAAAGCTAAAAAATCGCTGAAAGTAGATCAGGCACACGTGCGCACCTAGGGCCGCTCAAGGTGGGCTGCCTGGTTGCCCGCTAGCTGGAGTAGAGGGCGATAAACAGCTTCTCTCTTCAGAGAAGGTCTCCTGAATGGCCTCAACCTCTTACTATATAGGTGACGGAGTGATACCCGGTAGCCCCATTGGGATAGGGGTCGGAGCGGCGCGCGCTTTGCAGGTTGCCCAGGCCGTCGGTTGCACGCACCACCACTTTGTATTTGCCGGGACCGGCCGGTGTCCATGCATAACCCCATACGACCCATGACGTAGAGCTCAACGGAGGCTTGACGTAAGCCTGGTTCCAGCTCTTGCCGCCATCTGTGCTCACTTCAACACTGCTGATACTGCGGTCGCCCGCGAAGGCTATTCCCGAAACTACCTGCTTCTGGGTGGTCAGCGTGCCATCAGCCGGCATGTCTACGCGGCTCATGGTGTTTACCGGAGCCGCATCGTTCCAGCCTTGCTCCGGTTGTTGCCAGTAGCCTTTGAAGTCATAGTTGACAAGCTCAAGCGATTGGATCCACTTTACGTGCTTCATCCCATAAATACCTGGCACCAGCAGCCTGGCCGGGGCTCCATGCTGAGAAGTTAGAGGCGCTCCACCCATCTCCCAGGCAAGAACTACATCAGGTTGCATAGCCTTTTGCAGAGTTATCGAGTCCGTATATCCGTCCGCCGCAGTCATAGCAACCTTGATCGCGCCTGAGCGCGGGCGCGCCTTCTTAAGAAGGTCGGCGAGGCGTACTCCCTTCCACCTGGTATTGCCTATTAGGCCCCCGCCAATAGGGTTGCTGATGCACATCATGCCCACAGTCACGGTCACTGAGGGCAACGATTTAAGCTCCTCATAGGTAAGGGAGTATGGGTTACTTACCAGGCCCCGGATAGCTAACGTCCAACCATCGCTCGAAACTGTAGGGTCGAAGAAGTTCTTCGACACATGATAGAAGCCGGCAACAGGCACGATGTCACGGACAGGTATAGCCACCGCAGTCACCCCCATCGGGGTAGCAGTCGACTGCGGAGCGGGGGTGGGGGTCGGAGCCTGGGCGATGACCTGGGCGGTTGATGTGGGTAACTCCGTGGATGGCACCTGTGCTGCCGCCTGCGCCGTGTTTGAAGGAATTACTGCTGTAGGAGCAGGCTGAGTTGGAATGTCCTGAGTGGGAGCAGGCTGAGTTGGGGCAACCTGCGTAGGAGCAGACTGAGTTGGAATATCCTGCGTAGGTGCCGCCTCACTTGTAGCCGGCTGAGTAGGTACGGCCTCGGCGGGCGGTGTCGCAGCCTGCACCGTAGGGTTAGAGTCTGTAGGCTGTGTAGTTGAGGCTGTGGTAGAGTTGGATTGGGAGGGGGCTTCTGTAGGTGAGACCGGAGGCTTCTCATAAGGAGTTGTCACCTCAGCAGAAGGCCGGCCAGGTGCCTGAGCCTGAGTAGTGGTACTCACAAAAGGGGTATCATCAGGGGCCGGCAGATCATCAGCGCTGTTATCTGCGCTTGCCGCGTTGGAGCGATCCACAGGGCTCTCCAAACCACCCTGGTTCATCACGGTACCACCACCCCAGAAAAAGAGACCCGCTACCAGAGCGAGCGCTGTTCCACCCGTGAGACGTAGGAATTGCCGCCTACCTGTATCCGCCTCAGACACAATTATAGATACAGGGTCTGCAGGCGACGTGCCGGCGGTGGAGGGCAAAGGTTTGGGCAATAGCCCTTGCAGGGTCACACCAAATACAAGAGCCAGAAGTATGAGCCCGGCCCACAAAGGTATGATTGAAGAAGCATAGATACCTGCCGGCTCGGAAGCAAATGGCGGCTGGTCCACAATAGGGAGAAAGAGCGCATTTAGCAGGAGCCCGATGAGGAGCCCATAGATAATCCCTGCAAATGGGCCATTGAAGATGGCGGAGCGGGCGCCCGTAGCAAGGTTGGGCCGAGCCAAGCGAGCATACAGCAAGCCGAGCAACACCCCCAGCAGTAGCGTACCTTCCAAAATAATGGTGAACAGGAGCGGACGACCGGCGTAGTAGAGTTTATCCAAAGCATCTGAGAAAGCTTGACCACCAAGCACTTTTATCACACTATTGAGCATCAACTCCGGAATAGTAGGCAAGTTCATAGAGAAGCGCAACGCGCCCATAATCATCATCATAGCGAGGGCCGCCCCAGCGCCCGCTCCCATGCCCGCAATCACCCTGTACGGCTTTACACTTACAACTGGTGCCATTTTGTGTCTCCACTCGCAACTCGCAACATGCCCGTGAACCAGACCTGAGCTTTACGCAAGCCCCATACACGTCCTTTATCGTTCAAGAACAATCATCTGCTTTGTGGCACCCGAGTGGGAGATGCTGTAGCAGTGGGGGTCCCCCTGCCGGGTGACTGGGTCGGAGCTGTAGAAGGAGAAGGCGTTATGCCGGTTAAGGTGGCCTGTGAAGTACTTACCGGGCTTGGCAGAGGCTTTGTTGCCTGTGGGGTGCTTACCGGCGTTGTCACCGGAGTACCGACCCTAGTGCCGGAAGGGAAAGGCGTCTGTGGGCCACCTGTAGGTGTGCCTCCAGACTGCGCGGTAGGAGGAGGCCCTTGCTCGGCAGCAGGGAAGAAGCGATCTACTTCCCGCCCGTGGTTGTCGTATAACACAGCAAGATCGTACGGCTGCCCGTCCCACATAACCGAAGTTCTGAACATATACAAGTCAGAGGCAGTATCGTTTCCCGGCCCTGCGTGTATATTCACCGACGCGCCCGGCGCCAGAATAAAACTACCCGTGCCGCTAGGAAAATAGTAGCGGTCCACGTAGTTCCATTTGGGGCTGTCCAGGAACCAGCCGCTGAAGTTCTGCGGCTGAGCATCGTCGTTGCGAAGGGTGATGAAATTGCCATTGAGGTCAATTATGGAACTACGGTAATTGATGCTAACGATAGAGATCTTTGCCTTGGGAGGCAAAGCCTGTGAGGTGGGTGAGGCAGGTCCAGGCTGGGGCGGCCCAGATTTGGGCTGAGAATAGCGCCAGTCGTAATAATGTTGGCCGATATTGCCCATTTGCACTTTGAATGGTGAAGGCAGATGCGGTACAAATGTCAGCACCCGTCGCTCAAATGCCTGAACTAGCACATCGGTGTACGTACCCTGTACCTTCACATAGCTCCAATAAGCCTCGGAGATAGGGTACCCGGTCACCTTGAACCAGGGAGAGAATAGAGGACCACGCACTAGTTTACCGCCTTGCGATAGGTCACCCTCACTGTTCAGAAAGGTCCAGAAAACATCCGGTATATTGTGGCTGGTCTGCGGCTCGAAATAGGCTACATGCACACCGTAGTCAGGGTGGTCCTGCGGCCACGACTGTGTGTTACCCTGCCTGTCAATGGCTGTGCGCAGTATAGCCCCTATTTGTGACTGCTTGCGTCGCTCGTTCGGTGCTCCCGGTATATTGGATACCCCGTTAAATGACTGGTACGTGGGGGCTGTAGGGTCGTCGGCGTCCGAAGCCAGGTCTATAACGGCTGCGCCCCTGTTCTGATAAGTGCTTGTTCCCGTCTGTAGTTGCCCGGAGATTAGCTCAACGGCAAGAAGGCCGTTTGTGACAAAGAATGGATCTTTCGGGTCGCCGTTCGGATTGTTGATCTCCATGCGCCCTTTGTCGAAATATTGTACAAAGTGGCTGCCACCCGGGAGCCCTGCGAACGGCTCCGTGAGTGCCGCACCCGGCACAGGTCCCCAAGTCCAACTTCTGCCGGTTGCAGAACCTGACGCGATTGGGCCATCTATGGCGTCCCACACGGCCTGAAAAGAAGGGTGGGCGAACTGCGCCTGAGAAGAGGCACCCGTTGCGAGCACCACCCAGCCCAACGGTACGGCCAGCAACAGGACAAGAAAGATGACGCCACGCGAAAGTCTTACGGCGAACCCAGACTGCGAGTGGGTAGACATCCTCTGCAAGGCCGGAAAGTTTCTCGGCATTCAGAAGTACTCCGTTAAAGTGTCATATGGAGGCCATCCCGCGCATGCAGGCTCTCCGATCATAATGGTCATCGTAGCACAAAGAGGACCGCAGGCGCAAGGAAATGCCCGCTCTGCTGCTCCGACTCAAGTATACAGCAGGGTTTGATGGCCCGCTAGCTCCACGTCCATGCCACGTGGCCTTGCCCTCACAGGCTAAATGTGCTAAACATTCTCACATGAGGCATCCTAGCAACACTCCTGGGGAGGAAGATGAATCTACGCTTACTGCCACGCGGCGTGGGGCCTGGTGGCTGTCGACCGGCAGGCACCGGCCTGAATGGCAGACCCTTCGCGCAGCCGGGGTCGCGCGCTTCAGTGGCAGGCCGCGTGCCCACTTTGTCGACGCTCAGGTTGGTGACCCTGTATTCATATACCTGGTCAAGCCTGACTATGCCATACGCGCGGTGGGCTTTGTAGCTAATGTGAAGCAAGTGGACCGGACGGTTCGAGAGGAGGATGCCGGTACAGGCCGGAACGCGCTTCCACCGGAGATAGAGGTGCAAATGGCTTTTGAGTTGGCCGATCCTCTCTCGTGGCATAATGTGCTGGCGGTGCCTGAGCTGGCCCAGTCTGAACCTGTCAGGGGACGCAGCATTGCAACACTTTCGCGCCTTAACAGAGCCGAGTATTTGGCTATGCAGGCGCTTATTCTCAGGCGGAACCCGGAGTTGGCGGCTTCGTTTGGGGCCGTGGACTCGGAAGCCATGCAGCCGGCAAAAGAAGAGCCGCCCGAGCCGCAGGCTATCTATGCGCCCGCCAACAACACGGCTACACTAAAGGAGACATCAGGCAGATATGTTCTACCGGCACCTGTTCCAGGCATAGAGCGCATGGCTGATCTCCAGGCACTCCAGGCACTGACTGCCTTACCGGCCGAGATGCTCGAGGAGGCTCGTGATCTGCTACAAGAGGCAGGCCAGATAGTGCTGACCGGCCCGCCAGGTACGGGCAAGACCTGGTTGGCCCGCGGTCTTGCTGCACTTGTTGCCGGCGAGCCGTCGCGGGTCTATATAGTGCAGTTCCACCCTTCCACCTCATACGAGGATTTCATCGAGGGATTGAAGCCGCGTACCGACGCCGGGGGCCATGTCACCTATGCGGTGACGCCGGGTATCTTTATAAAATTATGCGACTACGCCCGTGACGACCCTGATCATCCATATGTCCTTATAATCGATGAGATCAACAGAGCACATCTCTCACGTGTCTTCGGTGAGCTCCTGTACGCTCTTGAATACAGGGGTCCATCAGGGGCCGTAGAACTGACGCTATCGGCAGGCCATTCAGGGAGAGCGCGGCCCTTTTACGTGCCGGAAAATCTGATGATTATAGCGACCATGAATACAGCAGACCGCAGCCTGGCACTTGTGGATTATGCTTTGCGCCGCCGCTTCCATTTTATCGAGATGGAGCCAAGCCAGGTAGTGCTCGATAGCTGGCTGGCAGCCAGGAGTAACGGCCCCGAAGCGCGGCGCATAGTGCTGAATCTGTTCAAGCAGGTGAATGGTTTACTGGCAGAAACCGTAGGCCAGGACCACAGGCTGGGCCACAGTTACTTCATGCTGGACCCGCTCAGTGCCACTGCTCTGGATCGAACATGGCGCACATCTATCAAACCGCTGCTCCAGGAGTACTTTACAGGTCCATCAGGTGAAACCCGTGAATACAGCACGCTCTTCAGTAAGGCAGCATCAGCCCTTGCCTCTCTTGAAAAGAAGAGTTCCGAATAATGCCGGCAGCCGAACGCGCAGCAAAGATAGCGAAGCAAGCCAGCAATCGCAGCCTTCTCGAATATGAACCCTGCGACATGCCGCTTGGACGCTATGCCTACGCAACTCTTAGGGATCTCTTCACCGGCAAGTTAGACGTTACGCCCACAGAGCAGCATGGGACTTATCGAGTAATCTCACAGGGATATGTCGGACATGTAACTTTGCCGGGGCTTCTGCATCTTCATATTAGACCCAGGGCCGGTGCAGGCTCTCTCCTCCACATGCTCAGCGCCGAGCCTGGTCTTGCGCAGATCTTCGACCCACTCACAACCCTCGGGTCTGACACTCGCATTTCTACTTTCATAA
>JALYYZ010000068.1 GCA_030945985.1 Chloroflexota bacterium | reverse complement strand
GTTGCGACGCTCCAGCTTAGCAAGAGCCTCTGCTAAATCAGCCGGCAGATCGCTTACAAACTCTCGCCATTCGCCACTGGAAGGGAGCGTCAGGCCCAGCTTATGTGCATGCAAAAACTGACGGTGCAAACCTATCAACGCTGCGTCCTTGAGGGTGCCTTTGCCATAGACAGGATCGCCAAGTAGGGCGTGACCTGTAGAGGCCATATGCACTCTGATCTGGTGCGTACGACCGGTCTCAAGGGTAACGCGCAATAAGGAGTACTGGCCGAGGTTCTCTTCTACCGAGTATCGTGTGCGAGCAGAGCGACCACCTGCTACGATGGCCATACGCTGGCGGTCTTTTGGGTCCCTGCCCAATGGCGCATCAACAACGCCCTTCGTGGGCCTGGGGTGGCCGCGCACAACGGCGAGGTACTCCTTTAGCATACTGCGAGATGCCATTTGCCTGGAGAGCGCCTCATGAGCGGGCCGCCGTTTGGCAACCACCAGCAAGCCGCTGGTATCTTTGTCCAGTCGGTGTACTATGCCGGGCCGGGACTCGTCGCCCATATCTAGCTCGATACCCGGCACATGGGATAGAATAGCGTTGACCAGTGTGCCACCGCTGTGCCCCGGCGCTGGATGGACCACCATGCCCGCAGGCTTGTTGACAACAAGCAGATCGGCATCTTCATAGAGTATGTCGAGAGGTATATCTTCAGCAACCAGGTCGCTCGAATGCGGAGGCGGCACTTTTAGAAGTACCACATCGCCTGGCCTTAGCTTATACGATTTACCCGCAGGTTCGCCGTTTACAAGCACGCAGCCTTTCTCCACAAGCTGGGCGGCGTACGACCTCGACAGCTCAGGGGAGTGTATAGGCACAACCCTGTCCAGCCTTTCTCCGACCTCATCAGAACCCACCTGCCACTCTATAGCCGGCCTGTCCAGTGGCTGCTCAGGTTCTGCCGAAGCGCACGTGGTTAGCGGCCTTCCGGCTCAGGGCCACTTGCCCCACCTGCGGAGTTACCCGCAGCCTGCCAGGCTGAAATATCCTGCGGCAATGCAGTCGAAGAAGACTCTTTCGTGGCACCAACTTCTTTAGAGAAAAGAAGACCCGCGAGAAGCAGGAGCACACCTACCGTAATTGCACTGTCCGCCAGGTTAAACACAGGAAACGTATAGACCGTGTTGTTTAACCTTACCTGGGGGCCATATACCTCAAAGAAATCCACAACGTAGCCCAGACGTATTCTGTCAACCAGGTTGCCCAGCGCGCCGCCTACTACCAGGCCCAGAGCAAGTGTCGTGAGCCGGCTATTACTGCCGGAGCGAGACGCGGAAACGAAAATAGCTATAACTACGGCTACAGCGGCAATGCTGAGAGCGCCCGTCCAACCCTGAAAGAAGCCGAAGGCCGCGCCGCTGTTCTGAGTGTAGCGAAGGCGCGCAAAGCCCTGTATAACGGGCCGTGCTTCTCTCAGGCTTACATTGGCCACTACCCAGGCCTTGCTAAGCTGGTCCAGGACGATCACCAGCAGGGCTACAGCAAGCAAGATGAGCACGCGGGCTCTCCTGGTCGTTGTACGCCGTCTGACAGATACAGTGACTGTATCGACAACGGAATATCCACTTGCGGCTGGAGCCTGGTTCTCGGGAGGCACTAGAGCCTTCCCGCGTCCTGAAGTTGCTGGCAATCTATGCACAGGTTGGACGAAGGCATCGCATTAAGGCGAGCAGCGCCGATAGGCTTGCCACAGTTGCGACAAGTGCCGTACGTGCCTTCTTCCATGCGGGCAAGCGCCTCGTTCGCGGCATCAAGCTGGCGGCGCTCCGTTCCTTGCAAGCCAAGCATCTCTTCTTGCTCGAACGTCTCGGTAGCGTCATCGGCCATATGGTTCTGCACCCCGCCGCGCTCAGGATCCAGGTCGTCACCGTCCTCGGCAATCTGGCGATCTTTGGTGGCAACGTCGCGCTCAAGTTGCATCTTCAATTCGGACAGGCGCTCTTTGAGCGCTCCCATGTCTATCTTCTCGTCTGTATCAGCCATTGTGCAGGCTCCTGATGTTATTTGCGCGGCACGGAAGCTGATGCTTACTTGCATCTCTAATTCTTTACGTGCGGGCACACAATTATAACATAGCCTACCTGCAAGGCATGACATCGCGCCCGAGCAGGCCCAGGAGCACTTCAGCGTCTGTGCCCGAGTACTCTGTGTGCCACTCCATGCGAGCGCGCTCCAGGTACTGGACCGTGTAAGTTTGACCGTTCTTCGGGTCGCGCTCCAGCACAGGCTCGGATATAGGGTAGCCGAACTGCCCTATGCCGCCATAGCGCTGCCAGTATTTCAGGAAAGGGCCGCTTATAGTGTGTTGCACCTGTGGAAAGTAGACAATATCAGTTCCTGTGTTGAAATCCCTGGCAGCCGCAAAAGTACTATTGCCCATCGCTTGCACGCCGAGTAGGCCGAGTTGCACATCATTGGGCGGAACATTTTCGGGATGATATTCAAAGCGATTACGCTCAAAATACTGCACACGGTAGGGCTTGCCGTCGGTAGGGCTCGTCTCGGTATACGCCTCGGTCAATGGAAATCCAAAGACAGGCAAGCCGCCGTAAGTTTGCCAGTAGCGCAGAAAGATACCGCCCAGGGCATGTCCGGTGGCAGAGAAGTACACTTTATCTGACGAGGAGGTGAAAGGCTGGACTGCAAGACATGCCACAGGCGGGGTTGGTCGGGCAGTGGGAGTCGGGGTGAATTGAGGCAAACGCATGGGCGTGCGAGTCGCTGTGGAGCGCACACTGGTGGACGTACGTGAAGGCAGGGGCAAGTATGTATTGTGGGGAGTGCCTGTGACGAGTGGTACAGGCGTACGTGGGCCCGACATAATGCCCCAGATGGCGGGGTCTTCCTGGCCCAGCCGCCAGAGTGCAAAGCCGGCCATGTGGTTGCGCTGCACCAGATCAAGCTTCGCGCCGAAGCTGTGCCCATTTTCGTACCAAACTTCACGCGGTTGGTTGTTGCTTATGTAGCGCACCCACGGCGCCTGATATACCACATCGTAACCGCTCTGCGCATCGGGTTGCCCCGTCAGCGCCTGCGCTTCGGCGTACGAACGGTAATCAGCCTTGCCCGTGGCCGTGCCCGCGCCGTCCGTAGGCCAATCGTAGCCATAGACCCCTACGCCCCACACCACTTTACTCGCCGGTACATGAGCTACGGTGTAGCTTGCGCTGAGCGCTAACCTATCTATAGGAGCCACGGGGCCAGGGTCACTGGTCGACCAATGGTAGTCGTAGCCCATGACGAGGAAAAAATCAACGGAGTGGCCGAGAAGAGTGTAATCATAGGGCGCCGACCAGCCGGAGTCGATATCCTTTACCTTAGCCCCGACTGCCATGGCAACTAGCTTGCCCTCGGGGTGCAGTCGGGCATATAGCTGATCCATGAACTGGGTGAGCAAAGGCCCATCAGCAGGGTTAAGGCCCTCGAAGTCGATCGTTATGCCGTCATAGCTGTTGGCTGATACCAGATTATCTATTTGATCAATAACGGATAGCTGTTTGGTTGTATCGCTCAGCACCGACGTGAAGTCGTTGTATTGAGGGGTGTTCTTAATCATAGGTAGGCTCTTCACTCCATTGCGGCGTAGCAGAGTATTGACCTGTGATTGCGCATCGCCGGTCACCTGACCAGCCGCGTTCAGATAGTAAAACCAGGGAGATACATAGTTGAGGCTCTTGATATTGGCCTGCAAAGATACAAGGGAATTAGGATTGTAGGTGACATAGAATCCCCAGCGCACGGGGAATTCTGCCGGTTTCGGGGGCGCCGAGGCAGCGCTCATCGTGGTTGAAGTAGAGACGACAGCGAAAGCCGCCAGGCCAGCAACCATGAGCAATAAAGAGGTGAAGGGTACGGCGATGCGTCGGTTAGGTAGGCTCATCAATCCTCCATGAAATTGGTATACCTATGCAGAGATTATAGGCGGGTGACTCGGTGGTGTCAACGATAGAAGCGGCAACCAGGTTACTCCGCACCAGGGCTTGCAATTCTCCTCGCCAGGGAGTCTGCATAAATGGATCTCAGCAGAATAACGCTTGCCGAACGCGTTGGTCGCAAGTAGAGTGTTGATGCTCAGCAATTAAGAAGGAGCAGGCTACTCCTTAAGATGTATATCTGCGTAGAAATAGAGGGAATCACTCCATTGCATCTTGACAGACTAATAGAAGAGTGGTATATACTTAGTAAAGCTAACTATTGGTCACACTAAAGTATAGCGTTAGTGATAGGGGAAAGTATGCCACATATGATAAAGATCATGTACTCAACGGACACCGCAACGGGTGGACGACCTGCTCTTCCGGAAGGCGGGCACGAACAAGAGATACTCCGAGATACAGCCGTACTCATGACGCGGGTGATGCCACAAGTAACCCGCAACATCAAGCATCATGCGCGAAGTACGGAGATACCAGGCTTGGAAAAAGAGTTAGGTGATTCTCAGGCATTGGTGCTGCTCTCTTTACGGGTCGGCAGCCAACTGACTAGTGAGCTTGCTCGCCGCTACAACGTCACCAATCCAACGATGACCCGTGTGATCGACGGGCTTGTCGACAAGGGTTACGTAGAGAGGCGGCACGACGTTGAGGATAGGCGCTGTATCATCTTACAGTTGACGCCGGCGGGAGAGGAGCAGGCAAGGCGGATCAAGGAGGCGTTCCAGGCAAGCATGACCCGGTTCCTCAGCCCGCTCACTGAAGAGCAACTGCGCGATCTGCGGGTTGCGCTGAGCCACCTCGAAGGCTTACTGCAAGATGGGGGGCTGGAGGGGTCGCCCTGTCCAATGGATCTACAGATAGAGACACAGAACGTAGGGGATATTCAGGCACAAACATATTACTCGATTACACGGAGGACAAAGAACAATGGCTAAAGAAGCAACAGTAACCCCGAACAACGGTCGGGGACATGGCACGGCAGGTATGGCGGACGTGGAGACTCCCATGATACAAGGGCGGCAACTCGCCGTCGTTATGATAAGTGTATTGCTCGGCATATTGCTGTCGGCGCTGGACCAGACAATCGTCGGCCCCGCGCTGCCAAAGATCATCGGTGACTTGAACGGCTTCGAGCACTATTCGTGGGTAATCACAATCTATCTACTCACCTCAACTATATCGGTACCTATTGCCGGTAAGCTTTCGGACCTGTATGGACGCAAATGGTTCTTCGCGGCAGGTATAGTTGTATTCGTGCTCGGTTCTGCTCTCTGCGGTCTCAGCGCCGATATATTCCAACTAATCGTCTTCCGAGGCTTCCAGGGTCTGGGCGCCGGTATACTGCTAGCCAATGCCTTCGCAATTATAGCCGACCTCATTCCGCCCGCAAACCGTGGTAAGTGGCAGGGTGCTTTCGGTGGAGTCTTCGGCCTTGCATCTGTGATCGGCCCCACAATCGGCGGCTACCTGACAGATAACCTGTCGTGGCGATGGGTCTTTTATGTAAATGTGCCGGTGGGCGCAATCGCGCTTGCGATGCTCGTGCTGACATTCCCCCACCTTGCCAGGTCCAATGTAAAGCGGGTTATAGATTGGTTCGGGGCAGCCACGTTGGTGCTCGCACTCACACCCCTACTACTAGCCTTGTCCCTGGGCGGCACAAACACCCCGCTCACGGTGCCCTTCGTCGGCACTATTACAGATTGGAGTTGGGGCTCCGGCACAGTTATAGGGCTGTTCGTGGCCGCTATTGTCTTCCTTGTTGCCTTTATACTGATCGAGATGCGTGCGAAGGAAGCTATATTGCCACTTGACCTGTTCAAGAACCGCATCTTCACCGCCTCGGTGGTGACAGTCTTTCTGACAGGCGTAGGTCTCTTCGGCGCGGTGCTATACATACCACTCTTTATACAGGCTGTGCAAGGCGACAGCGCCACAAGCAGCGGCAACGCCATCACCCCATTGATGATATCGGTAGTTATAGCAAGCGTCTTCTCCGGCCAGGTCGTTGCCCGTACAGGTAAATACCGTATCATAGGCATAGCAGGTATGGCTGTGATGACCCTGGGTATGGGCCTTCTCTATACAATGAATATTGAGACCTCCCGCCTTATCACTATCACCTTCATGGTGATTATGGGCCTCGGCATGGGAGTTACCTTCCCACTTTACACACTCATAGCACAGAACGCTTTTCCGATGCAGCGCGTCGGGGTCGTCACCGCAGCGGTTACCTTCTTCCGCTCGATGGGCAGCACAGTGGGCGTAGCAGTGCTTGGAAGTGTAGTGAACAACCAGTGGCACGATAAGTTCAGCCCAGAATTTGTCACGCGATACAACGCTCTAAAGGCAACGATCCCTGCTGCCCAGGCGGCCGCAATGCCTGCCCCCCAGACTTTCCTTTCAACACTTACCAACCTCAACCCACAGGTACTGGTCGGGGCGGAAAACCTGGCCAAGCTCAAGACCCAGCTTATCTCGCATGGCACACCCGCAGCCTTTGCTGATAATCTGATGAAGATAATAACAGACTCCATGAAGCCTGCCCTCTTCAGCGGCATCCAAGAAGCATTCTTGATCGCTACGGTGTTGCTGGCAGCAGGAATAATAACTACGGCCTTCGTGAAAGAGATACCGTTGCGCAAGAGCAACGCAGGTCCATCATCAGGACTGGCCGAAGGTGGCTTTGAGTCCGCAGCTGAAGGGGCAGGTAGAGAGATGGCCGCCGACGGCATGCCTGGAGGATCTGTCCTTCCAGAGGAAGATGAGCCCAGGTTGGTGGGACCCAGACGGCGCGGTACGATAGCCAACGCTTAGAGCGCAAGCACAACAGCTAAGAAGAGTGGGG
>JALYYZ010000046.1 GCA_030945985.1 Chloroflexota bacterium | reverse complement strand
CAGGCAATTGAGCAATGAGTGCAAAGTTATTCTTTTACAGACCCTTAGTTGTGATTGTTTTGTTCCATTCTTTCTCACATGGTGAGAAAGAATGGAACTTGTTATACTTTCCTGGTAAGACACTAGTGCTAAGTCTGGACACATCTGTGCAGGAGTGACTAGCTCGCAGTCTCAATACTGTTGTAGCCATACCTGGTGCCTCTGCACCCCGCCACTTATATGCTATAAGAAAATCGGCTATAATGGCTCACACAAGAAACCACACAAGATTGGCGGAGCGGTGCTTATGAGCGACCCCGGTCTCTTTGCACTCTGGGTGCGGGAGCGGCGCAAGGAGCTGGATCTCACGCAGGAAGCGCTTGCCCAGCGCGCCGGACTTTCGGCGTCCGCTGTGTGGAAAATAGAGGTCGGACAGCGTAAGCCGTCGCTTGAAGCAGCCCAGATGCTTGCTGAGGCGTTGCGGGTTGGCCCCCAGGAGCGTGCGCGTTTCTTGCGCCTGGCAAGGGGCGTTTCGGAGAGAGAAGAGGCCGCGCCGAATAACCTCCCCGCCCAACTCACCCCGCTCCTAGGACGAGAGGCGGAGCTGGTGGTGCTCACCGATCTCCTTGCCGCTGATGGTGTGCGTCTGGTGACCGTCACAGGGCCCCCCGGCATTGGCAAAACGCGCCTCGCACTGGCAGCAGCCGAGCGGATGGTGGGCAATTTCCCGGATGGCGTATTCATGGTCTCACTCGCGCCGGTGCTCGAAGGCTCGGGCGTGATGCGTGCTATAGCTGGCGTGCTTGGCCTGCGCGACAGCAGGCGCGAGGCGCTATCTATTACCGTCCGTGAGCATCTACAGAGCAAGAATATGCTCCTACTGCTAGACAACTTCGAGCAGGTAATATCTGCGGCCACCATGGTATCCGATCTGCTGGAGCGTTGCCCAAATCTGAAGGCTCTGGTAACTAGCCGCGAGGCGTTGCGGTTGCGGGGCGAGCGACAGGTGCAGGTGCGCCCGCTCGCGACGCCGGACCCGCTCGTTCCAGCCTCCCCCGACGGGCTCATCGAGTATGCCGCCGTACGCCTCTTCGTGGACCGGGCGCGAGACGTCGCCTCCGGCTTTTCGCTGACCAGGCAAAATGCGGGTGCCGTGGTAGCCATCTGCAATTACCTGGAGGGCGTGCCACTTGCCATCGAGCTTGTGGCGGCCCGTACACGGTTGCTGCCACCCTCCGAGCTGCTGTCCAGGCTCGAAGGGCATGGCAAGGATGGCGTGATCGCGAGCGGCAGAGGGTCGTCGCTGCAAGTGCTGACCAGCGGCGCTCGTGACCTGCCGGAGCGGCATCGCACACTGCGAAACGCGATCAGTTGGAGCTACAACTTGCTCATCGGCGACGAGCGGCTGCTCTTCACTCGGCTTGGCGTCTTCGTGGGCGGGTGCAGCCTCAGCACAGCGGAAGCGGTCTGCAACGCTGATGGGGATGTAGAGCAGCCTGTGTTAGACGTGGCCCTTTCTCTGCTGCAAAAGAGCCTTCTCAAAGGGGCAGCAGATGAAGAGAGCCATGAATCACGATTTTCTATGCTTGAAACGGTATGCGAGTTCGCCCGTGAACAGTTGGAAGCAAGCGGGGAAGAGGAGCTTGCGCGGCAGAGACATGCTGAATATTTTCTGGCGTTGGCGCGGGCCACGGAGTCGCAACTGGTGGGGGCTGACCAGCAGATATGGCTCGACCGCCTGGAGCGGGACCACGACAACATTCGCGCGGCGCTTGGTTGGCTGGTGACGCGCGGGAGTATGGAAATAGCAGCCACGCTTGCAGGTCCCCTGGCGCGGTTCTGGATGGTGCATGGACATCTGGGCGAAGGCCGCGCATGGCTGGACTTATTGCTCAAGGCTGATCTTTCGCCGCAGGTGCGCGCCAAGGCCCTGGAAGGGGCAGGTTTGCTGGCACGCAACCAGGGCGATTTTGATGCGGCGAGCGCTATGCTGCAGGAGTGCCTGGAGATTCGCAAGCAGTGGGGCGACAGGAGAGACGTCGCAGCGGCACTCAAGGATTTGGGCACCGTCTTTGACTATAAGGGCGATATGGAAAGGGCGGAAATGCTTTATCGTCAGAGCCTCGAAATGTATCGCGGTCTGGAGGATTGGTGGGGAGTGGCCGCCTGCGTGAACAATCTCGGGATTCTTGCGACCATAGCGGGTCACCGGGAGGTGGCGCTCGACTTCTATAAGGAGAGCCTCCAGTTGAGGCGGCGCATAGGTGACAAATCAGGCGTCGCGGCCACGCTCAACAACCTGGGCCTCACCTATTACCATATGGAGAATCATGGCGAAGCGGTCGTCCTGTGGGAGGAGACTTTGCCGTTAGTTGAAGAGTTAGGAGACCGGGCGGGTGTCGCCAACGTGCTGGGGCACCTGGGCCGGGCGGCGTATGTTGGCGGCGATTACGCTCGAGCCTCTTATCTGCTTGGCCGTAGCCTTGCAGTGCGCCGGGCACTTGGTGACAAGCACGGCACAGCGCTTACGCTCAGCTATCTGAGCGACGCGGCGTTGATGCGGGGCAATTACGGCGAGGCAGCGAGCCTGCTGGAGGAATGCCTGCTACTTGTGAAGGATATGGGCGTGCGGCTGAACGTTATCGAGGCTGTGGAGAACTTCGCCAAGTTAGCGGCTCTGACGCACGAGTCGGAGCGCGCGACGCGCCTCTTTGCCGCGGCTGCCTGTGCTCGTCGTGATGGCAATATGCCTTCCCCTCCGGCACGCGAGTCAGATATGCAGAAACACCGTGATTTGGCCCGCGAGGGGCTGATAGAGAGTACCTGGACTGGAGAGTGGCACGCGGGCGAGGGGATGTCGCTTGATGAGGCTGCCGCATACGCCCTCAGTGCGTGGGAGAGAGTGGCGAGAAAGCCGGGATAGATCTCTTGCACGCCAAATTCGCTGTCTACCTACGCCGACGCCGGCACTGCCGATTACTGTTGGCCGGTCGTTCGGGCGCGCTCAAGTAGCAGATCACGCTCGCGGACGTTGCGGGTAAGGGCCGCCGCCCTCTCGAACTCGACGCGTGCCTCGTCAAACCGGCCGAGTTTCGCAAGTAGATCGCCGCGCACGCTCGGCAAGAGGTGATAACTCTTGAGTGATGGC
>JALYYZ010000206.1 GCA_030945985.1 Chloroflexota bacterium | reverse complement strand
GCCGGACGATGCAAAGAAAGCTACCTGTCGGCGCAGTACCACAGGATAGCCAGGCGTGGAGGGTCGAACAAAGCGGCGGTGGCTGTAGGACATTCTATATTGGTGATCGTTTACAAGATGTTGCAGCATAGAACTACTTATCAAGACCTAGGTGGTAACTACTTTGATGAGAGAGACCGTGCCGCGCGGGAGCGTCGCTTGGTTCGCAATCTGGAGCAACTCGGCTACAAAGTCACCGTTGAGCCTCTCCCTTCAGCTGCCTGATCTTAGGTTATTTTCAGAGCAGTCGAGCTGAGGATATTATTTTAATGGACAATAACAAAATAGTAAATAGTAATCAGAGGGTAAACTGGTAGTATGCCAGTACGACCAAATTAAAACTGAGTGATGAACAGCGTCAAGCGTTGGAGCGGATGAGGGATCGTCACCCAAAGAGCTCTGCTCCCTTACTCGGGCTGCCGCAGCCTCTCTCTCGCATAGTGGAAGCCCGCTCTCAGCGAGCAAGGATGCCTGTCAAACCGGGCAAGGCGATGGAACTATCTGGCTGGTGCTAGGCTGGATCGGGTATAGCGCGGGTGGGTTACCTGTGCCGGCTTATTGCCGGTGAGATGCAGGCAGCCAGAACGTTCGGAGTGGATTTCCTCTACGTGGGCCACTTGCTTGGCGAGTTGCACCCACCTACACCTACTTCCGAGCGAGACCGGGACATTGATAATCCCAGAATATTAGGAATTCCTTCCCTATCGCCTGGGAACAGCCCCTGGTTATACTAGGCGCAGAAACCCTGTTACATGATTACGCACGCGATTGTACGTATGAAAGGAGAAGAACCCATGAACATTCGTCGTCCGCTCACACTTATCCTTGCTATCCTCCTGCTGGTGCTTTTAGGTCTATTCGGGCTGATCACACCATTCCGACCTGACCAGCCCCCGCCTCCCGTTGTCATCTTTGCCTTTACCGGAGGGGTAGTGGCACTGATCGCGGTGGTTGGCTTGTGGATGCTGAGGCGTTGGGGGCTATGGCTCGCCATTATTGTCCAGGTACTCACGTTGCTCGTAGCAGTACCTGGCCTCTGGCTCGCGCCAAGCACAGAGGGGAAACTGGTCTCAGTGGTCATCATCCCCGTGAATGCTTTGGTCCTGCTGTTACTGGCGCTCCCGGCCACGCATAAGGCGGTTGCAGCGGCACACCCGGGACTAGAGCAGGCTTAACTGCCCGGCCATATATCCTACTCAAAGGAGACTTTAGATGCGCCACCAATCATTTGTCCGCAGGGCCGGCCTGCTTTGCATGGCCGGGGGCCTGCTGCAACTCCTCTACGGCCTGCTTTCTGTCCCATTCGACTTCGCTCGAGATGCCGCAGGATGGCCGGAAGGACTCTGGGCGCTGGTCACGTTTTGCACCTCTGCGGGTGTGCTAGGACTACTTGCTTCGGGAGTGGCCCGCACTCCGCGCGTCGCTGTGTTGGGCGCGACCCTCGTCCTCCTGGGTGGCCTCATCCGCATTGTGATTGGCGTCCGGTACGCGGTGTTGCCCGATTCCACCGGTACGAACAGCCTCTTGACCCTGCTGCTGCTTGTAAGCATCCTCCTGCTGCTTCTCGGGCTGCTTCCGCTGGGCGTAACAACGTTGCGTGGGGGGCACGTGACCGGCTGGCGAGCGTGGACGCCGTTGCTGGTGTGGGGCTACGCCTTTCTTCCGGTGGGGGTCTACTCAATCAGCCGCTTCTGGCACTTTCTTCTGCTGGGCCTATGGGGCATTCCATGGCTACTCCTTGGCTACTTCGTCTTCACGCTGGCCGCGCCACCGGTGCCGGCGGGGCACCCACCTGCTGGAGCAATCGCTGTAGCGAAGAACGAGAGGTCGTTCCAGTGAAGTCACCTATCGCGCACCGAAGCGTGCAAGGGCTCCGGGCAGTCGCACGTTGAACCGGGTGTATAATGCAAGTGAGCCAGATCCACAAAATCATAACTGTGGAGTTTGTAGGACGGCGGGATAAGTAGTCAAGAGGAGGCACAGCCTATCAGAAAGCCTGCTTATGCACTCGCCCGCGCCCTCTGGATTAGCCTGGTCGTCGTAACGCTGGCGGTCTTCTTCGGCAGCCTTCCCTTGTATCTCGCAGAACTGCAAACAACCTGCACGAAAGCCCCTTGCGTCTACTTCCAACTCACCGAGCAACAAGCCCAGACGCTGCGTGCAGCGGGCTGGTCGCTTGATGGATACGCCACCCTCCAGGTCGTCCTCTGGCTGGTCAGTATCGGTGTGGCGCTGGGTATCAGCACGCTGATCGTCTGGCGCCGCTCCTATGACCGGATGGCAATGCTCGTCGCGCTCATGCTG
>JALYYZ010000013.1 GCA_030945985.1 Chloroflexota bacterium | reverse complement strand
CCTGCTTGGCCTCTAAGGAGCAGCTTCTGTGGCTAGTGGAGCTTCCAACTACCTCTTAGCGTCTGAAAATCAAAAAGAGAAATCAAATCCCCTGGGGGTTTTGATTTCTCTTTCCATGAGAAGAAGGGCTCTTTCCCGAAGAGGTGGCTGGAAGCTGCACCAGGTAGGAGAGTAGCTACAGCAAAGAACAAGGGCGGCTAGGCGGCTTCGGTTGTTCACCCATAGTTCAGCGTAAGCGCAGGGCTTATGCGTCGGACAAATCTTTTCTTACTTCACCTCCTCCTTTCTAGCGCGCCATGCGCTTCACGGGCATTGTGCTAGAGTTGCTAAATAGTGCTGACAATTGTATAGTCATGGGAAGCTCTGACCCACTTTGTAGCAGCTTTGCGGAGAATTGATCCTAGCCAGGTTAGAGAGGCCGTGGCTACCGGCCTGGTGACTCTGATGCGTCTTTCTCTCTCTTTTCTCGGGCCGTTCCAAACCAACCTTGATAGTTCGTCCGCAAAAGGCTTTGAGTCGGACAGGGTACGCGCGCTCCTTGCATACCTTGTCATGGAAGCCGGTAGGCCACACAGGCGCGACGCCCTGGCCGCGCTCCTCTGGCCCGAGCAGCGCCAGGAACTCGCACTCAAGAACTTGCGCCATATCCTCTATAAGCTGCGACAGGTGCTCGACGGGACAGGGGATGATGAGGCGGGCACAACACCGGAAAGCACCCAGAGCCCCTATCTCGTGGTCACCACGCAGACGGTGCAGTTCGACGCAACGGGCGACTTCCAGCTTGATGTAGACGAATTCACCCGCCTGGTAGAGGCGCCCCGTACCCACCAGCACCGGCGGCTCGGGGTGTGCGGCTCGTGTAACCTCAAGATGGCACACGCCGTCAGGCTCTACCGTGGGGAGTTCCTTGAAGGCTTCGGCCTGGCCGACAGCACCGAGTTCGACGAGTGGCTCTTACTGACGCGAGAGGCTCTACACCAGAAAGCGGTCTACGCACTCACCCACCTCGCCGCCTACTCCCAGGCGCGCAGCGACTACCAGCAGGCAGAGAGCTACGCCCGCAAGCAGTTGGAACTGGAACCCTGGAACGAAGACGCCCACCGCCACCTGGTTCACCTCCTCTGGATGACGGGGCAGCGCAGCGCCGCCATCGCCCAGTACCAGGCATGCCGCCGCGTGCTCGCTGAAGAGCTAGGGATCGAACCGAGCCCGGAGACGGATGCCCTGTACAAGCTCGTCAGGGCGGGCGACTATAACGAACAGGACGCGCAGAACGGCCCGGCAGCGAGCAACCAACGGCACAACCTGCAACGCGCGACAACACCCTTTGTGGGCCGGAAAGAGGAGCTTGCAGGGCTCGCCGCGCGGCTGGAGAGCGGGGACAGGAGGCTGTTGACGCTTGTGGGGCCGGGCGGCACAGGCAAATCGCGGGTGGCGCTACAGGCTGCGGCGGACCATGTTGGCCTCTTCGAGGATGGCGTATACTTCGTTCCATTGGCCCCGGTCGCTCGTGAGGAGGGATCCCAGGCTATCGTTGCCGCCATAGCTCAGGCTATCTCGCTACACTTCACAGAGAAACTCGACGACGAAGCCCAGCTCCTCCAGTATCTATCGAGCGGGTACGGTGGGTCGAGCATGCCTGATGGCTCGAGCGGCTCAGGTGGGTCGCCTGGGCGGGGCTTGTCTGGCGTGTCCAATGGTTCGGGTAGGGCGGGCAAAGAGATATTGCTCGTTATCGATAACTTCGAGCATCTCCTCGCGAACGTCGCCATCGTTCGCAAGATAATAGAGCGCGCTCCACGGGTTACCTTGCTCGTCAACTCGCGCGAGCGGCTCAACCTTCAGGCCGAGTCGGTCATCGAAATCGCGGGCCTCGACTTCCCGCCTCTCTCCGACGAGCGTCCGGAGCCCATACCGCTTCAGGAGGCCGCCGCATATTCTGCCGTGCAGCTCTTTGTCGAACGGGCGCAGGCGGTACACCAGGGGTTCCGCCTCACAGAAGAAGCGGCCCCGTCCGTCGTCCGCATTTGCCGGATCGTCGAGGGGCTGCCTCTCGCCGTGGAGCTTGCTGCTGCCCAGGTGCAAGACTTTTCCAGCGAAGAGATCAGCCATGCGATCCAGGCCAACCTCGACTTCCTGGCGACCGACCAGGCCGATGTGCCCCTCGCGCATAGCAGCATGCGAGCCGTATTCAGCTACTCGTGGAGCCTCCTTGCTGCGCAGGAGAAGGCGCTCTTCAGCAAGCTGTCGGTCTTCCGTGGCGGGTGGGAGAGCGAAGCCGCCGAGCTTGTGGCGGGCGCAACACGACCGCTGCTGCGCTCGCTGGCAGGCAAATCGTTGATCAAGCGCGCCGAGCAGGAGAACGAAGCGCGGTACAGCATCCACGAGTTGCTGCGCCAGTACGCTGCGGAGCAACTGGACGACATGCCTGAAGAAGAGGCGAGCACCCTTGAGAGCCATGCCCATTATTACCTGGGTGTGGCCGAGGCAGCCGAGCCGAACCTGCGCGGCCCCGAGCAGGAGAAGTGGCTGCGCCGCCTTGACCAGGAGCACGCGAACCTGCAGGCTGCTATACGCTGGGCGGCAGAGAACAGGCAGCGGGAGGAGATAGGCTTGAGGCTGGTGGGGGCGCTCTGGCAGTTCTGGGTTATGCACGCCCACTATGCCACGGGGCGCACGTTGCTCTCGACCTTCGACCTACAACATCCGCAGCCAACCCCCGTGTGGGCCAAGGTGCTCTTCGGCGCGGGCAGGGTCGCCGTGCAGCAGGGCGATCAAGCCGCCGCCCACAGCCTGATGGAACAAAGCATGGATATCTACAAGGATCTGGGAGACGATGCCTCCTATCTCCAGGTAATGATCGAACGCGCCAGGGCATATTCGCGTCAGGGTAATTACACGCGCTGCGAAGAACTGGCGACACCCGCCCTAGAGATGGCGCGGGCAGCTGGTAATCTCCCCGTTATGGCAAGCGCGCTCACCCATCTCGGAGCTGCCGCCGTGAACCAGGGCCGCTACGCTGAAGCCAGGCCGCTCTACGCCGAGTGCCTTCAGGTGGAGCGCGAGATCGGAGACAAATGGGGCATAGCCTGGACGCTCACCAACCTCGGAGTACTTGCGCACTACGAAGGAGATATAGAGTCGGGTCGCAAACGCTTCGAAGAAAGCCTCGCAATCCGGCGCGAGATCGGCGATAAATGGGGTATCGCTACTTGCACGAACCTGCTAGGCATACTCAACATAGACGAGGGCCTGTACACAGAGGCCCGCAGATACATCACACAAGCGCTGGCGATGCGCTATGATCTGGGTGACGCCTGGGCGATATCAGAATCGTATATTTATGTCGGATTGCTGGAATATTTCGAGCAAAATTTCAGGCAGGCCCTGGAAAAGTGGCTGCACGCGCTCTCTCTCACTCACGCTCAGCAAAACCGCTTTCTAAGCGCATACATTCTCACAGGTCTGGCCGCAGTCGCGCTGAGGATGGGCCAACTCAGCCATGCTGCCACAATGCTCGGCACTGTCAGCACCTTTCTCGAAGTGTTGAACGTCCACCTCGCCCCTACCTTCTTGAGGCTTTACGATGAAGTGCTGACAACCACCCCGGCCTTACTAGGAGAAGAGAAGTGGTCCCTAGCCTGGAGTGCAGGCACAAACATGACTCTTGACGCCGTGTACCAGGTGGCAAGAAGAGTGTAACAATATTGGTAACTCACCTTACGCAGCGAGAGCCACGTTCGTGCGTAGTCTACAAGTGTCAGCATTGCGTTGTCTCTGTTTTGCCTCAGTATTTGCACTTTTTGGCGATTCCTGCAAATAGTGTAATGCTATTGTCAGAAAATGCAAATAGCATGTAGCGGAACAGTTTGCTCGATGAGAGCGCTATTCACCTGCTTGACACAAGATCGCAGCCCGACAGCTAGCCTGGTACGCTTTTCTTATTGTCTACCAAAGACTAAATCAAAGACGGGACCGCATGTGTAAATCCGGCGTTTCTCCATGCCCGTGATCTCGTAAACCAGCTTCATCTCCTGAAGAATGTTGACCGCCGCTTGTACTGTATTAGCAGCTAAGTGTGCGCGTTTGCTGATTTCACTCAGCGGAAGCACAGGCTCCCTGAAGAAAACGTCGAGCACGGCACCCACTGCGGCCTTGCGCCGTACGTCTTTCACCTGAGCATGCAGTTGCTCCTGCAGCTTCAGAATCGTCTGCGTGAAAGCAATAGTTTCAACACATTGTGCCTTGATGGCGTGGGTAAAGAAGTCGATCCATCCGTCCCAGGCTCCATGCTCACGGACATCCTGAAGGTGCCGGTAATATTCCGCCCGGTTTCGCTCGAAGTAGACGCTCGGGTAGATCAATGGTGCGCTCAGTAGCCCAAGTTGTATCATCTGGAGGACGATCAGCAGCCTGCCAACGCGCCCGTTACCGTCGCTGAACGGATGAATAGTCTCAAATTGGTAATGCACGAGAGCACACTGAACGATGCGAGGCTCGCGATTGCCTGGGCTGTTGATGTACTTCTCGAGTGAGGTTACGAGGTCCAACACCATTTCAGGTGGCGGTGGCACAAAGAGCGCGGCGTCAATGGCGTCTGAGGACGTGGAGCCAATGTAGTTCTGCCGGTCCTTCAATCGCCCGGCAGCCGGCGCACCACGTACTCCCAGGAGCAAGCGCTCGTGCAGGCCCAGGATAAGGTTCAACCCTATCGGGCGCCGTCCAAGCTGGCTATATCCCCAGCTAAGAGCGTCTGAGTAGTTCGCCACCTCGCGCACGGCCTCTCGCTCAGAACCGTTGGAAATATGCGCCGCAGCCTGATAGCGCACCAGTTCGTCGGGGGAAGCTATAGTATCTTCGATTGTAGAGCTTGCAATAGCCTCACGTTGGAGAGAGCTATAGATAAGCAGGTCGGCGTTCGGCAGAAGAATGCGGCACATCTCCACCTGGCCCAAAAGGTGGGTCGCTTCCTCGACAGCACGATCAATCGCCGGGGAGAGTGCCAGCCCTGGCGGCAGATCGTCCGGTACAAAGGTCGTGTGTCCCTGCAAAGAGCGTCTGTATACGCCTGCCGCCGGTGTCATCTTGCCTCCCTATATGCAGCTACTGGCGATGCTGCAAGTAGCTTACCACTATTCGCACAAAGTGCAATTCGCCTCGGCCGCCTGAGCAACAACTTTTTCGCGGTAAGTAACGTTCGTAGCAGGCTCTCCTCCGTTTGAGCTGGAGCCGAGTCATAAAGCTTCAGCGAAATGGCAAGGGAACAGACGTTGCATGAGCACGCAGGCTACTGCGCAAATGGGTGCAAAGTTATTCCTTTACGAACACTTAGCAGATTTTGCCGCGTCGCATAACCCAGACAGATAAGAGCGTGCCTGCATGTAGTGCCCTAATACAGCCGGCAGCAATATATTGATCTGGAATTGGAGATGATTAGAAGGCGTGCATGGCGCTCATTGCACAGGCCCATGCCGCTTTCTGCGCAGGTCGACCGCTTCTGTTATGATACGGGGGCTCTGTTAGGGCAACTCATGCACCATTAAATCGGCGTATTTCGAGCGCTTAAGCTCGTGAGAAGAATAGCTATGTTACATGTGGGGGATATCTTGGAGAACCCGGTTCTGGGGATGCTGAACGTCTACGCCACATTATACGGGCTGGCCCGCGCCGGTAAGGTCAACCGTGCCGGGCTGCCCAATCTGCTGCAATTGGCTGTGATGTTGGAGCTCTTGCAACACCATGGGAACTATCTCGGCGTCCCACTGGTTGTCCAACGGGGCCTGTTTGGCGTGCTGGCAATGCTCGGGCGGGCTCTCGGCTACCGGCCGAGTTACCCCCGGTACACGCGCGCTGCCGCCTGATCGTCCGGGTTCCCGAGCCGCGCACACTTCCAGGGGAGAGCGGTCGACTAGTAGCCTGGCGGAGAGAAAGCCGCTGGACCTATCTTTTCGGCCATTTTGACCGCAGAACTGGGGCGGATCTCTCACTATCTGAGGCATCGTTACCCTGCTTGATAGGCTGGGACACACCGCAGCCCCTCCAAGGGGGTGGCTCTATCCTTTTATTGTAAGCTTCTCTTATAGCTCCTATCCTACATCTGCAATAGGGCTCACGGCGTACTATAAGTGAGTGCGTGGACGTGCCGTTCGCGGAAAGTATATACCCACTCCGCAACAGATGCGGCCCTGATCACATACGGCTGCGGTACGCTTTAAGGGCTGCATAACAGCACGCCACAACACTAAAATCTATTTAAATTATTATGGAGATGGAAATGACTTACGTTACGACTCGTGACAATACAAAGCTTTATGTAAAAGACTGGGGATCAGGACGCCCGGTGCTGCTGCTACATGGCTGGCCTCTTTCAGCTGACAGTTGGGACGACCAGGCGCTTGGCCTTGCCGAGAGCGGCTTTCGCGTTATAGCTTATGATCGCCGAGGTTTCGGACGTTCGGACCAGCCCTGGAGCGGCTACGACTACGACACTCTAGCCGACGATCTTGCGTCGGTGATAGATGCGACCGGCGCTAAAGATGCCGCCATCGTCGGCTTTTCCATGGCCGGCGGCGAGGTAGCACGCTATATGTCGCGCCACGGCGGCAAGAATGTCGCTCAGGCAGGGTTGATCTCATCGGTCGTTCCCTACATGCTACAGACATCAGACAACCCGAAGGGCGTTCCCCAGGCTGTCTTTGACGGGATACTGGCAGGTATTAAGGAAGACAGGCCCAAGTTCTTCGCCGGCTTTTTCAAGGAGTTCTTCGGTGGCGGCCACAAGTCGCCGAAGCCGAGTGATGAACTTCTCGAATGGGCGCGCAGTGTATCCCTACAGGCCGGGCTCAAGCCGACGCTCGATTGCGTGACGGCTTTTTCGTCCACTGACTTCCGCCCGGACCTTACTGCCTTTTCGGTACCGACCCTGATTATTCATGGTACTGCCGACAAGATAGTGCCGATTGATCCGACTAGTCGCGAAGCCGCACGCGGTATCCCCAACGCTCAGTTCATCGAATATGAAGACGCACCCCACGGGCTGCTTGCGACTCACAAGGATCAAGTGACCAAAGACCTGATTTCGTTTCTGCGCAAATAGCCCCGACCAGGCGCATCGGGTTGCCGTAAAGAGGCCGTGAGTCATCACTCACGGCCTCTTTCTATATTGTGGCGCACAACTCCGTAACGGACTTCCACCCTGGCAGTGGCAAGCACAATTCAGATTATACATGGTTGTTGCGACATCGGGTGGTAGGCTGGATTGAATTCTCACTTGAGGTTCAGCTTGATAACTGATATAAACGCCCGTATGATATGTGAGGATCATCCCCCACTCAACTGCGGAAGGACACGCCTGTGAAAGATGCGCACCCACGTGCCGGCACGCGAAACTCGAAGTTTATGAAGGCTTCCCAGGAAGCCCTCTATCGAGCCTTTACCAATCCTACAGACATGGCTGTATGGCTTGCACCGGGAGATATGACCGGCGAAGTTCATAGTTTTGACTACAGAGTTGGTGGAGGTTACCAGATGTCGCTCTATTATCCTCCATCTGAAAAAGCCTCCCACGGCAAGACCTCAGAAAGAGAAGATAGATATACCGCGCGGTTTGTTGAACTTACGCCACCTGAAAGAATTGTGGAAACGATAATCTTTGATTCGGTCGATCCGGCCTTCTCGGGAGAGATGACTATGGTTATCACATTAGAAGCCGAAGACGGCGGAACAACAGTATCTATCTTCTTCAAGGACATTCCGCCGGGTATTCGACCAGAGGACAATGAGGCCGGCACGCGGTCGACCTTAGAGAAGCTGGCTCGCTATGTTGAGCAGGGCTGATGCAAAGCCGACGAGAGTAAAAAATAACTAATCAAAGGCCAGGATGAGAGCAACCGGCACAAGTAGCGCGTGGGTCGCTGCCACGGCGGTCCTCTACGAGATGCTCCTTGTTACATATGAAACCGCTGGTCTAAGCCATCACTATTTATCTGGTGGCGTACAAGTCGAGACATCCACTGAGCACTGACGGGGGCAGAGATGGACGAATATCGCAAATCTAATCTTCAACTGTGGAATAACTGGGCAGAGCTGCATGTGGGCTCAGCGACGTACGACGTAGAGAGCTTCAAGGCGGGCAAGAACAGCCTGAACTCTATCGAGCTTGATGAGCTGGGGGACGTCAGAGGCAAGACGCTGCTCCACTTGCAGTGCCATTTCGGCAAAGACACGATGTCCTGGGCACGCCTTGGCGCGGTCGTTACGGGTGCTGACTTCTCCGACAAAGCAATAGAGATAGCGCGAGGGTTGAGCGCGGAGCTGGATATACCCGCGACGTTCGTTCTCTCCGACATCTACGCTCTGCCTGCCGTTTTGTCAGCGCAGTTCGATATCGTCTTTACCTCTTATGGAGCTATATACTGGCTCAACGACATGGACGAGTGGGCCAGGATCGCTGCGGGCTATCTTAAGCCTGGCGGCGTTTTCTATGTCGCCGAGTTCCACCCATTCCTGATGGTCTTCGACACTACGCCGGATGAGCAGAACCTGAAGATTACCTATCCGTACAGCAGCCCCGAGCCCCAGCGCTTTGAGACGCAAGGCTCCTATGCCGCGCCTGCTGCCGGATACACGGGGGTCGAGTATGGTTGGAGCCATTCCATGAGTGACATCATAAATGCCCTCATCAAGGCGGGCCTCCGTATCGAGTTCCTCCACGAGCACCACCTGAGCGTGGATGGTGGCTCCTTCAAGGCTATGGAGCCTACAGGTGATGGCTGGTTCAGGTTGAAAGATCCGGTGGAGCAAGCAGCGGTTCCACTTATGTTCTCGATCCGGGCGCATAAACCTGTGTGACAACCTGTGTCTGATGCAGCTTCATGGATCGTTTAGCTTTTGAAAGAAGAACAAACAATCAAACCAATACCCTGTGGGTTTTGGTTTGTTCTTGGAAAAGAGCACTTCTCTCCAAAGCAAACAAGTCAAAACGCTCCGTGTTTTGACTTGTTTGGTCTATTTTCAGAAGCTAAAAGCTCCATGAAGCTACATTACAGGAGGCTTGGACCGCAACAGCAAGCGACGATCTAATACAAAGATAGGACCATTACCCTATGCCCATCCACTCTCCAAGTAGCCAATTTATCATATTGTCCTCGGCTCGCCAGCCTGTTATGCTCTATCTGCTAGGCACTACAAGATGTCGCTTCCACGCCCCGGCGGGTGAGTTGCGGCCCAGCGCCTGAAGGATGGACACGCATGCACTTCAACTTTATTTTGCTGATACCCATTGTAACAACGGTCGGTGTCGTGCTGGCGTTCATAGTCAGCAAGACAAGCAGATCGCAGAGCCGGGTGGCTGAACCGGTCCGCTTGGAGGCCCCACAGGTAACGGCAGAAACACATTTGTACCAGCAGCCACCGGACGGTGAACAACCACCATCGAGGATGCAAAAGCAAGCATCGCTAAGCAGCGGCCCCCTGGGCTCGGTGAACGGCCACGTACACTCCGGCCAGGCCCACAACCCCTCGCCTTATGTGGGCGAACAAAGCTAACAAAGCCTGTTTATAAAAGCTAACGAAGCCTGGCTATAATCCAGGGGTTACTATTCTCTCGGAACCGGCGCTACAGTGTGCTAAAGCAAACACACTGTAGCGCCAGGCTTCCGCCAAGAGTTAGTGCCGCTTCTTCTTCTGCTGGCCCGTCTGCTTTGTCTGAACCTGCACGACGGTCGCGCGTACTTCGACGTTGCCGCTCTGCACCGCTTTGATACCCTCGCAGCGCGTGGTGCCTGTTAGAGTTTGCTGCTCCTGTTTTGACTGCCTACCGATTCCGACTTCCTCAGGAACACGCACCTGCTTCTGAAGCAACGCCTGCTCTTCGTACGCCGGCACATGGATGACCTGATCCGTCATATATATCACTGCTCCCGGCTGCACAGGCCGGTCGACCGCATGGCACTCGGTCATAACTTCCTCGTGCCGCTTTGAGAGAAAAACAAACAAGTCAAAACACGGCGTGTCTTGACTTGTTTGTTTTTGAAAAGATGTGCTCTTTCCAACAGGTCCATGCAGCTGCAACAAGCCGGACCCGAGTCAACAATCTCTAATATGGTATGTGGCCGGCAGCCTATACTTCGCTGCCGGCGCTGCTGCCAAGCCCGCCTCCGCCTGCGTCCATGCCGCCTCCGCTGCTGCCGCCACTACCGAGGCCACCGCCACCGCCCATGCCCATTGTGCCGCTCCCGACCGAGGTGGTGGTCAGGCTGGCGCCGCCGGCGCCACTGCCGGTGCTGCCGGTGCCGCCACTGGGGCTACCCATCCCGCCGCCCGTCACCCCGCCCATACCGCTGCCGCTACTGATGCCTCCGGTGCCGCTGCCCATGGCCGCACCTGTGTCATCCATTCTGCCGATACCGCCGGCCTCCGGCTGCCCCGCTTGACCAAGTCCGCCTGCACCGCCGTCCTGCGCCGCTGCGGCCTGATGCTCGTGCTCGTGTTCGTGCTCATCCTGCCGGTGGTGCTGAGGGCCCTCGTGATGCAGGTGACCATGCTCGTCCTGCTCTTGTTGTCCGTACTCGGGCGATGCATGACCGGCTCCTGCCTGGGACTGCATGTCGCCGCTCGCTATATTGGGTGTTGAGTCCATTCTCTTTATCTCCTTTTTCTGATCATCGTAATTTGCACTCTCTACGCGTAACTACCATGTTTCAGCTCGCATGTAGCTGGCGCAGGCAAGGTAAGTTCCCGGCCGGCTCTCTCCTAAAACTTCAACCAACGAGCCGCTGCGACTGGTCGGGGAGTGCAATATATCGCCACTCATGAAAGCTGTCAAGAAGGGGTGGTACTTGCGCAACTTTGCTTATCACGACTTGCTCCAATTAGAGAACCTGCTCACCAGATCGGCTATTGCACGGAACACTCACCCGGATAAGCTCAGAGCCAAAATAGCTGTGATGCAAACAGAGAGGGGGCAGGGCTGTTATGTCCCACCTCCTCTCTGTTTGCTGAATTTTAACCCCTACCTCATGCGAGGCTCGCTGGCACTTCAGGATGAGTCCACACGATCCTCCTGACGGGGAGGCTTGCAGCTCGTGCGTGTATTTACCCTAGTTGCCGGGGCCTATGTGTTTGGTGCTCCAGGGCGTGAATGTGACGTTGCCGACAACAGCGTCTCCGCGGCCGCTGGGGTTGGCAACATTGGTGGGCCCTGTGTGGCTACCCCAATAGTTGAGGGTGGCATTTACCTGACTGCTGCCCGCGCTGGTGCTGAGTCCGGCCATGCTATTGCCGACAAGGTTGTTGGAGTGTAGTGTCGCGCTGGCCACCCGACCGGCGGTCTGCTCAAGGTGGAAGCCTGTCTCATTATTCTTGAGCGTGTTACCCGTGAATTCTACAGACACATCGTACGTGCCGAAGCCTATATCTTCGGTGGACACATAGGCTCCGTAGCTACCGGGCTTGTTCGTTCCCTGCACGGTGTTGTTGGTGAAGTGGGTTGTGCCGGTCCCGATTTGTCCGAACGCCGCCAGGCCTACCGAGCAGTCGATTATGGTGTTGTTGTCTACGAGCGGGGCGATATAAGACACAAAGGTCCACACGCCATAACCGTTTGGCATACAGTGTGTCACGCGGTTGCCACGGATCACGTCTGCAACCCCGCCGTTAGCGCCGGCGTTATCCGTGTGGACGCCGCTGCTTGAGTCTCTAACAGTATTGTTCAGGAACTGGATGCCTTTTGAGTAGTTAGAGCTAATAGCATCACTTGCTTCTGAAACGGTGTTGTTGGCCATTATGCCTGATCCGCCATGGTTGAACATGGCGACCGAGTCGCCGGACGCATGCACGTTGCGCACAGTATTGTCG
>JALYYZ010000445.1 GCA_030945985.1 Chloroflexota bacterium | reverse complement strand
CCTGGAACCTGGTGCATGGCAATGGGCTGGTGTACAACCCCGGCGAGGTGGTGGAGGGTTACACCAACTTCCTGTGGACCATGCTGGCGGCAGGAGGGTTGAAGATCGGTTGGTACCCTGCGGGGCTCATGTTAGCGGGCACCATCGTGTGCAGCCAGGCTCTTATGGGGATGACCTTCTTCATAGGGCGCAAGCTTGCGGGAAACTCTGCTTGGGCACTAGTTACAGCCGCTGTGCTCGCCACCGATGTGGCCCTGGTTACTTACGGAGGCAGGGGGAGCGGCATCGAGGCTGTACCTTTCGCAGCACTCTGTATGCTGCCAGTGGTGCTGATCTATGGGCCTGAAAAGGTGAGCACAAGGTGGCGCGTTGCAGCAGGGGCAGCACTCGCCCTGGCAAGCTTGATCAGGCCGGAAGGCGTACTTATTGCTGCCCTGCTGCTGGTCGTAACCTGGTGGCAGGATCGAGCCGGCGGTAGGCGTCCAGCATTGAAGCTGCTTTCCGCCGCGCTGCTGCCCTACCTGGCGGTTGTGGTGCCATACCAGGTGTGGCGCATCAGTTTCTACAAATGGCCCTTTCCTAACACCTTCTATGCTAAGACAGGGCTCTCCATAGAGATAATCGGTCGCGGACTTGATTACGTCAGGCAGTTTGCGGCGGAACATTGGCTGCCGGCAGCCTTGACACTGGTAGGCGGTATGCTTGCCATTACTCACGCGACCATATTGCAGAGAAAGGGAGAGCTACTCAGACGTCCGACACTGGCAGGCGGCAGTACCAGTACAAACAGCGCTACGGTATCGCAGGCAGGTGCAGCCGTGGACAGCAGAGCCTCCGAAACAGGTGGAGACGTAACCTCCCGCAGACCATTCGCACCAGGTAGAGACGTAGCCTCTCGCAGAACCTCTGAGGCAGGCGAAAACCACAGGTCGCGTACGTCCGAGACGAGGGTAGGCCTGGCCCTCTTTGTGGCAGTGTTCACCCTCTATATAGTCTCAATTGGAGGCGATTGGTTCCCATCGCAACGCTTCTTCGTTCCGCTGCTCGCACCCCTGGCGCTACTCGCACAAGAAGCAGCGCGAATAGCGCTAGGCCGGACGCCACCCCGTTTGCACAGCATTGCCCGTGGGGGCCTGACGGTGGTCCTACTCGCCTACACCGGCTACTCCCTCTGGCTGCAAAGGCCCGAGGGCGACCTTGCAGATCGCACTAACAGGCATTCGACCTACATCGACCGGTGGGGCACGGCGGGCGTGTGGCTGCGAGACAACACCCCTCCCGGCACCTGGACCGCCGCTCGCGCCGCCGGGGCTATGGCCTACTACAGCCAACGGCCCGTACTCGATATGTACGGGTTGAACGACCTGCACATAGGCCATCTGAACGTACCAGGCATGGGCAGCAACGTCGCGGGGCACGAGAAGCAGGACGCTGCCTACGTGCTTGGAAGAAAGCCCACCTATGTGCTGGCCTCGTGGGAAGACTACTTCGACCCCGTGGCCGCCGAGCTAAAGAAAAGGTACAGCTACCGGGTAGTGCGCAGTCCAACAGGGCCAGAGGTAAAGTGGCTGAAACTCACCACTCAGGCAACGCCCTAACGCCCTTCAGGTAAAAGGCACAGCTTGGAAGAAGCAACAATCCACAAACGTTCGGTTTGTGGATTGTTGCTTCTTCCCTTCTTAATCTCCCGGCAAATAGCCTATACACCTACTTCAGACCCCTGATCTCTGACCGCAGAGCCCTGGCTGAGGCTCGTCCCCAGTTTGGCTTCGAACTCGCGCAAGAGGCTCTTGCTGCCCTCGAAGGCATCGGCAGGAAGGGGCTCACCACTGAGCATACGGCGTACGATCTCTAGCTCAGTGCGCGAAAAGCTCCTGCCATGCAGCTTATACTCCTCGAACGCCTCCCAGGCGACAGGAGCTACAGCCTGGGCGCATATAGCCACCTGGTTGGCAAAATCGCGTATCTCCTTCTGTGCGTGGGCGTCCATGCGCAGGCGCAGGAAGTGGAAGAGATTGTGCAGGTTCATCTCCCAGTAGAATTGGCTGTAGGTGGAGAGGGGCAGCACGGTCCGCGCAAGCTCACGGGCTACGTTGTCGCCCAGGAAGCTCTCATAATGAGAATAGGCGGTCTCGCGATCCTCTTTGAGGGTTGCGAGAAAGCGCTCGATCAACTCCGTGGGCACCTCCTCGGAGGAGCGCCCCTGCTTGTTGTCCTTGCTCTGGAAGCCCACGTCAGAGGAGGCGGGCTCGTGGAACTCCTCTCGCACTATGGAATAACGCGCACTTTCTTCATTAATTGAGGCCGTTCTATGTCGCGCCCATTGACGTACTACGAATATCGGTGCCTTTATGTGGAACTTGAGCACCACCATCTCACAAGGTGTCGTATGATCATGACGCATCAGGTAGCGGATGAGTCCCCTGTCTTCGCGTGTGCTCTTGGTGCCCGCGCCGTATGAGACGCGCGCCGCCTGCACGATGCTGCTGTCGCTGCCCATGTAGTCGACCAGGCGCACAAAGCCGGGGCTGGGCACCTCAAGGGTCTTGTCTAACAACTCCTCCGCCGCCTGCGAAAAAACGTGGCCCATAGCTCTTCTCCATCCTTTAGCCTTGTTGCTGTCGGGCCATTATATACGAGGCCGGATGTGCATAACTTGAGGCAAGGAGAAGCAAAAGGGGCCATATGAGCCCCTTTTGCTTCTCCTTGCCGTACAACCTACTAAGCTGTGTACCCAGGTTGGTAGTAGGCGAAACGATGCACCGTGCTCACAAGCTGGTCAATATCGAACGGCTTGCTGATCACGGCATCTGCCTGAGATTCCATGGCTACGTCACATAGCCGCTGAGAGGCAGACATCACTATAACGGGTAGGTCCTTCGTGCGTGGGTCGCGCTTGACCATCTTACAAACGGTGATACCATCGAGCACCGGCATCATCACGTCGAGTAATACAACATCGACGCCATCATGGCTCAACGTTTCATAAGCCTCGTAGCCATTGTGGGCAACGTCGATGTCGTAGCCCTCACTCTCCAATATCAGGGAGCAAATAGCTAACAAATCAGGGTCATCGTCCACCACAAGAATTCTGGGCATATAAGGTTTCTCACTCTGCTTTGCGTGCATCTGGTTGGTCCTAATTACTGCAAGTATTAGGGAAAGCAGGCAATAGTTGTGCCACATTGATCCACCCGCCGGCAAACCTGGACCGTAGCCACGGCTGAGTGGTTCGACACGGGATCTATTCATGGGGTCCATTTGAGCGAGGCATGCTATAATTCTGCGTAGCAAATGAGGCTACTCATTGCGCTTCTGGGGCCGCATTCCACACCCGGCATCAAGAAAAGCAGGTGAGTGACAATGGCAGCACAAGCAATAGCGACAGTGCAGATCCCACGTCACGTAGTGACTTTAGAGGAGTTCGAGCGTATGGCCGAAGCGAGCGTCTTCCAGGAAGATGCGCGTATCGAGCTTATCCAGGGAGAAATTGTAGAGATGACTCCTATCGGACTTGCGCATCAGGTTTGCGTAACCCGCCTGACAAAGCTGCTTGTGCGGAGGGTCGAGGACGAAGCAATCGTCTGGCCGCAAAACAATTCCATTAACTTGCCGGACAATTCACAGCCGGAGCCTGATGTTACTCTCTTAAAGTGGCGCGACGACCTATATGCCGGCAAGAGCCCGTCAGCAGAGGATGTGCTCCTGGTCATAGAAGTGGCTGATAAGCCTGTTCGTTACGACAGAGACGTGAAGAAGGCACTCTATGCGAGGGCAGCCATCCCCCAATATTGGTTCGTGAACGTGCAAGCCATCATATCGAGGTCTACACCAACCCTGTAGAATGCACATACACGAACGAAGTGACTGCCAAGAAAGGAGATATCCTCTCCTTGCCAGCAGGCTTCGGGCCTGTCCAGGTAGTTGATATCCTCGGCTAACAGATGACTGCCTTCAGCAGAATCGTTCGTGCCGTCTATCCGACCTCCAACAAGACTCTTGTGCGGGCAAAACGCTCATTCCGTGGCGTCAGATTGATGAAAACTGATCTCGACGCCATAGCCATGCCGTACCGTGAAAACAAAGTGCTTATGAGGGAACACATCCTCATAGCGGTATATTCCCATGCTTCTTGGGTGGGTTGGTGTCCCTCTTATTGCGCAGCATTTGCAGGGCGCTGATCAGCTTGGGACGGGTCTGGCGTGGCTCAATTACGTCGTCGATGAAGCCTCGGCCTGCCGCAATATAGGGGTTGGCGAACTTCTCCTGGTATTCGGCCATCATCTGCCGGCGGGTGGCTTCGGGGTCGTCGCTCGCTTCTATCTGGTCCTTGAAGATGATGTTCACCGCACCGTCCACGCCCGTTACCGCGATCTCTGAGGTGGGCCATGCGTAGTTGATGTCGCCTCGCACATGCTTGGAGTTCATTACGTCGTAGGCTCCGCCGTATGCCTTGCGTGTGATAACGGTCACTTTGGGCACCGTGGCCTCACAATAGGCGTACAACAGCTTGGCCCCATGGCGGATAATGCCTCCGTGCTCCTGCTTCACGCCGGGTAGGAAGCCGGGCACATCGACGAAGGTGACAATCGGTATATTGAAGCAGTCGCAGAAGCGGACGAAGCGAGCAGCCTTGTCGGACGAGTCGATGTCCAGCACGCCGGCCAGCATGAGCGGTTGCTGAGCCACGATGCCCACCGATTGGCCGCCAAGCCGGGCGAATCCAATCAGGATGTTGCCGGCGAAGTGCTCCTGCACCTCCAGGAACTCGCCATCGTCCACCACCTTCGAGATGACGCTTTTCATGTCATAGCCTTTGAGGGGCACATCGGGCACTATAGTGTTGAGGTCCTCGTCCATGCGGCCGGCGGGGTCCTCAGTGGCTACGAAAGGAGGGTCGTCCAGGTTGTTCGAGGGCATATAGCTGAAGAGTCGGCGTACCGTCATTAGGCACTCTTCCTCGCTGTTGAGGGCGAAATGGGCCACCCCCGATACGCTGTTATGGATTACGGCCCCGCCCAGCGTCTCGAAGTTCACGTCCTCGTGCGTAACCGTCTTCACCACGTTGGGACCCGTGACGAACATGTAGGAGGTGTCTTTCACCATCAGGATAAAGTCCGTCATAGCCGGCGAGTAAACGGCCCCGCCCGCGCAAGGGCCCATGATGGCCGAAATCTGGGGCACTACACCCGAGGCAAGCACGTTCTTCAGGAAAATATCGGCATAACCCCCCAGGCTGAGCACTCCCTCCTGGATGCGGGCGCCACCCGAGTCGTTCAGGCCGATCACTGGCGCGCCGTTCTTCATCGCCATGTCCATAATCTTGACGATCTTCTCGGCGTGCGATTCAGAGACCGAGCCGCCGAAGACGGTGAAGTCCTGCGAGAAGCAGTAGACCAACCTGCCGTCGATCCGCCCCCAGCCGGTGACCACGCCATCACCCGGCACATGCTGCGAGCCCATGCCGAAATCGGTGATACGGTGCGTGACGAACATGTCGATCTCCTGGAAAGAGTCTTCGTCCATGAGGAGCTCGATCCGCTCACGGGCCGTCAGCTTACCCTTGGCATGCTGCTGCTGGATGCGGCGCTCGCCTCCCCCTAACTGTGCCAGGGCGCGCCGCTCACGCAGTTGAGCGATCTTTTGCGCGGTGGTCGTCACGGGAGGGGTAGAGCCATTGTCTGTAGAGGCTTGAGTGGGGCTTGCTCCGGCGCTACTATTCAGGACGTTCTCTATGGGTTGCTGGTCGTCAGACATAACTAAGCGGCGCTCCTATAAGGGGGGTTAACAGCCCCAATTATAGCATGAGCAGCTAGGCCGACCAAATAGGCGCAGCATCATACAGTCGATACTCACACTCAGTATAGTGTTCCCTAAAGGCGCCCGGAGACATTACTTCTCGCCTCTGATGCGTACCCGGCCTTCCTCAACTATCCACAAGCGCCCTGCCAGTTGCTCCTCACTGAACAAGGGGAGTACAGAGCTGAACAGAGAGATCACATGTTTCTTATATTGCGCCGCACTCTGAGTACAACAATGCCAAAGAACTGCTCGGGCGCATATGCACGGACATCAGCAAAGTCCAAGTCCGGGGTGATAAGTGCACACTCCTCCAGAAAACAAACAGCACTCAGGGGAGTCACTGGCACCGCGCATTCTCTGCTCCAGGACAGTTACGGCATCATGGTTCGCGGATCGAAGAAGCTGGGCGATCTCCACAGGCAAGTTCTCATCGATCTTGAACTTCACGCGCTAGGCAACCTCTGGTGCCAGCAAGACTACACGCTCACGGGCCAGTTCAGCCGCATAAGAGATTGCTGCCTGAATATCGCCGGGCATCAGGGAAGGATAGCTGGACATGATTTCGTCCTGAGAGATGTCCGCAGCCAGGTTATCCAGGATGGTGGACACCAGTACGCGCGTGCCCTTGATACATGCTCTACCGTGACAAATCGTCGGTTCCACTGAAATCCGTTCTGTCCAGTCCACTCGATTCCGTCCTTTCGACTGCCGTATGTGCCTGCTCCCGGTTACGGGCTATAGCCCAGCTATAAACCGGTGCCCAGGTATTTCTGGAAGAAGCCGTTCACCCGACGCTTGTACTCATCCGCAGCGACCACCGGGGCATATGCGTGGTCACAGTCGGGCACGGTCCATATCTCTTTAGGGCCGGAGGCTGCCTTGTAGATACGGTCGGCAGAGTCAACGTCGATAAGCGAATCGGTCTCACCATGGATTACCAGCAGGGGGCGCTCGCCCAGGCGGGACGCAGCTTCGGCGGGCCTGATCTGAGAGGAACGCATGCCGAGCATCATCTCAGCATAGCGCACGATTATAGGAGCTATCCACACAGCTTTGCGCCCCACAAAGGCACTCACACCTGGGGCGATCATACAGGTGAGATCGGCATACGAGGAGTCGGCCACAACGGCCTTTACTCCTTTGTCGCGGGCGGCAGCCAGGAGAGCGGTGGCGGCACCCATCGAAACACCCAGCACGCCAAGCCTCCTCGGGTCCACGTCGGGTCGGGTGCGTAGATATTTGAGGGCGTCGAGCATATCATCTTGCTCGCGATGACCGAAGCTGACGGGTGCGCCCTTGCGCGAGCCTGTGCCCTGCATGTCGAATAGGAAGGTAGAGAAACCTCCCTCGTACAGCAACTTGACGTAGCCGGACATCTGCTCTTTAAAGCCGCCGTAGCCATACACAAGAAGCACGCAAGGCCACGGCTTCTTTGTGTCCGACGGCCCTGGCACAAACCAGCCGCACACCGTGACGCCATCGGCAGCGACATATTCTACGGCCTCGCCCACTACAGGTAGATCGAGGGTAAGCACCCCCGGTTCCATACCAGGCTGCGGCTGCGCCCACACAGGGTGTAACACACGCTTTGCTGCGAGGAAAGGGAGACCGCCCAGCAGGACACCAAGAGCCCCCATGCCCAGCACGGCTCCGCCTTTGGCCACTTTACTCCACGGCCCACTCTTTGCGCCGGCGCGTCGGGCGAGATCTCTATCCATTTTAGCCATGCCGCTCATAAAGGTACCTTCCCCTGAAAGCCATATCTATACAGGTAATTATACTACTTAAGGTGCCTGCAAGATTCACAGGACTTACGCATCCGTACGCCATAAGCAGATTTGGTTTGATGCCTGATTTACGCAAGTCCTGATTCATAGCGGGCAGAATTGGGTGTCATGCCTCTTCAGACGAGTTTGTAGAGAAAAAGAGGAACAAATCAAAACACTACGTGTTTTGATTTGTTCCTCTTTTTCTTCTCTTTAAGAACAAACAATCGGAACCATGCGGGTTCCGATTGTTTGTTCTCATCTTCTTGGGAAGGTTGGTTGAGGTGACATCAGTGTCTCATCAACCAACCCTCCCCCTTTAAGGTACAAGAAGGTACAAACTTGGCAGAGCACCTATACAGGAAGTCTCAAAATCCAGGCCGCCGCCCAGCCGATCACCAGCAGCATGCCGAACTGCGTGTGGAGGCGAGCCGTCTGGCGCAGGACCGGGTGGAGCTTTGCGGGCTCTGTCTCAGACGCCACGATCCTGATGAGGCGTATAGCCAGGGGCAGAGTGGCTACGCTGATCAGCACGGGCCAGGGGGCCAGGCGCAGCGCCACGAGGAGAAGCATCGACAGGTAGGTGCCGCCGATCAGGAAGTAGTATTCACGGTTCGCACCGAGGCGGCCAAGCAGGGTGGCTAACGTTCGCTTGCCGATGCGGCGGTCGCTCTCGAGATCGCGCAGGTTGTTGGCGTGCAGGATGGCCGCCACCAGGAAGCCGACCGGCAGCGACATGAGCACCACAGGCAGCGTTACTGTATGCCTCTGCACGTAGTAGGAGCCGATCACCATTACGGGACCCATGAAGATAAATACTGCTACCTCGCCGAGGCCGACGTATGCCAGCGCGAAAGGACCCGCCGTGTAGAAGAAGCCCACCAGCACCGAGAAGAGGCCCAGCCAGAAGATGAACGGCCCGCTCACACTTACCAGGTAGAGACCGATCAGTGACCCGAATAGGAAGGCCAGCAGGCCACCCGTGATTATCTGCCTGGGAGAGAAGTCGCCACGTATCAGCGAGCCTCCCGTGCCGAGCGAGTGCTGACCGTCGGCTCCCTTTTTGTGGTCGTAGTAGTCGTTCACCAGGTTGGTGCCAAGCTGGATGGATATCGAGCCGATAAGAGCCAGCGAGAGGAGCCACCAGTTGAGCACACCGTCGTAGGCGGCTATCATCCCGCCCAGGGCCACCGGTATAATAGCCGCCGTATAACTCCAGGGCCTGATAGCGCCCCACCATGTACGCGCGCGTTGCCGCATTCGTGCCTCCTTTACACGCACCGCGCCCTTCTTCCAGGGCACCAGCGCCAACTCTAGCTCATCCAGGCCCACGGTTATTATCCACCCTACGAGGGCGATTGCCACCAGGCCGGCGAGCATCTTGTCGATAGAATATAGCTCGTAAGACTGCCAGATAAACCAGCCGATACCCTGATCGGCACCTACGAACTCTACGCCCACAATAAGGGTGAGGGCAAAGCCCATGGCGAGCTTGATGCTCGTCATAATGCCTGGAAGGCTGCCAGGCAGGGCCACCGTCCAAAAAAGATCGCGGGGTCTCGCCCCGAAGCTGCGCGCCACCTCGAAATATTGCTGGTCGACCTGCATCACGCTGGCGGCTACGTTGAGCACCACCAGGAAGAAGAGGCTGACCGCAATGGTAGCCACCTTGCTTGCTTCGCCAATGCCCAGCACCACGATCACGAGGGGCAAAAGGGCGATCTTCGGTATCGGGTATATGGCAGCGGCAAGCGGCTGCACAACCGCGCGCACCGTACCGTTCACGCCCATCAGCAAGCCGACGATTATGGCGGGCACAGCGCCCAACAAGAAGCCGAGGCCAATACGCGTGAGGCTGACCCCCACATCGGTGAATATCTGCCCACTGGAGACCAGCCCGCCCAGCGTGACAAAGACCTCCGACGGTGGCGGCAGGAAGATGCGGTTGAGCCAGCCAAACTGCACCGCAGCCTCCCATATAACGAGGAGGATGATGGGCGAGACGAGAGATACGAGTCGTGCTCTGCCAAGGCTACTCATACCATCCCCTTCTGCCAGGAATCAGGGCTGCTATTGCTGACCTCGAACTCCTGCCTTCTGACCTCTCGTCATAAGTCCCGCCGCTCATACCGCCCCTTCCAACTCTGCCACGCGGGCGCGGTCTACCTCATCTCGCAGTACCTCCCACACCTCAGCAAAGAGGGCACTGAAGCGCGGATCGGTGCGCAACGCTACGGCATCGCGAGGTCTGCTGAAAGGCACATCTATTTGGGCGAGGAGGCGGCCTGGGCGCGCCGACATCATATAAACTTTATCGCCCAGGGTGAGCGCTTCCTCGATGCTGTGCGTGACAAAGACCACCGTCTTGTGGTTGCGCTCCCACTGCTCAAGAAGCGTCTGTTGAAGGATAAGGCGAGTCTGGGCGTCCAGCGCGCCGAAAGGCTCGTCCATGAGGAGCACTTCGGGATCGGTAGCGAAGGCGCGAGCCAGCCCCACGCGCTGCTTCATGCCGCCCGATAGCTGCGCCGGATATACGCGAGCGAAGCGCTCGAGGCCGATCTCAGTTATCCAGCGGTGCGCGACCTCCAGCCTCTCTGCTTTGCGCATGCCTGCCACCTGCAGGCCGTATGCTACGTTCTGCTCCACCGTCATCCATGGGAATAGGCCGGCGCCTTGAAAGACCATCGCCTTGTCAGGACGCAGAGGGTCGTCTCCCCTGATCGTGGCGCTGCCACCTGTGGGCACCTCCAGACCGGCAAGCACGCGCAGCAGGGTAGTCTTGCCGCAGCCGGAGGGGCCAACTATGCAAGCCAGCTCCCCATCGGCAACATTGAGCGACACACCGCCAAGCGCCTCGACACTCTCGCCACGACGGCCCAAAAAGAGTACGCGGAGCTCGGAAATTGTTATTTTCGGATCTGTTATCTTGTTAGAATTAGAAGTTTCCATCACCTTTACGCCTGGTGGAGAGTAGCTATCCTGTTCTCTGGGAGAGCCTGCCTGCCACCTATATAGCACACATATATACTACGCAACAGGGCATGCGCAAGTAAGCAGACAGGCTCAGGTAGGCTACTTTTTGTCCAGGTCGGCAACTGCCTGCTTGGCGAGGTCGCTGTTCACTAAGGTTGTCACATCGATAGGATCTTTGTATGTAAGCTCATTGCCACGAGAGAGGAAGTAGCTCTGCAAAGTATTCAGGTCGGCGATGGGAACATTGCCGTTCGGGTCATAATAAGCGTGGGAGCTGCGCATTGTGACATCGGCAGGCACCTGAGTATATTTCTCGATGATCGTGGCGATATCCTTGTTCAGATAGTTGCCCTGCAAATCACGGCATGCCTCTAAGTAAGCGCGCATAAAGCCCCGCGCGGCCTCCGGTTTCCCTTTGAGCAGAGGATCGCCCATATAGAGGAAGGTCGAGACAAAGCCGTTTATAAAGTCGTCGCTCAGCACCTTTACGATACCCTTGTCTTTGTTGATGGTGGCCAGCGGCTCGCCGAGTATAGCCGCATCGAGAGAGCCACTCTGCAAGGCAGCGGGCACATCACGGAAAGCCACAGTCTTGAGCGTGATGTCACCCATGCTCATGCCGGCCTTCTGCAACGCCTGTGCTAACCAGTACTCGGTGGCGGCTCCGGTGGCGTTAATGGAGACTTTCTTCCCCTTGAGGTCAGCAACGCTCTTGAACTCCTCCGCTCTCTTGGCGCTGATCACCAACGGGCTTGCCAGTGGCGGCCTCTCGGTATGCATCGGCGCTACTATGGTGAACTTCACGCCACGCTTGGCGGCATTGAAGAGGCCCGCGCCCGCTCCGCCCACTGCGGCATCGAAGTTACCTGCCGCAAGCTGTACAACCGAGTCGCTGCCGCCCTGGACGGGGCTCAGCTTCACATCCAGCCCCTCAGCACGAAAATAGCCCCGCTCCTGGGCCACAAAGAGTGGCGCATAGATCGAAACGGGCACATAGCCCAGGCGAATAGTAGTCAGCGTGCCCGGCTGTCCCGCTGTTGGTGCCGCAGTGCCCGACGCGGATAGTGCTGTTGGCGCTTCTACAGTCGCAGCAGCAGTAGGTGCGGCAGGAGTCGTCTCCGGTCCACAGGACGCCAGCACACCCAGGGCTAGTACAAGCACAAGCACCGGCATAAGGCCAAATGTCTTTTTCATTACTTTCTTTGCCTCCTTTGATATCCCATATATATTGTACGATAATTCACAATGATTTGTAATAGGTCTGGAGGAAAAGGCCGAGAGCCCGCCTTATCTTTCCTTTCACTCTGTCGCTAAGACCGCTGCATGAGGCATGGGGATAGGGCGACCATGGCAGTAGTTCTGTTGAAAGCTCGTACATAAGTTCTCCTAAAGTGATATAATTAATGTGACGGGAGCGGTTGAAAGTACCCCCTGTCACTACCTTCCGGTAGGGCACTTTGACAATAAGATATGTAGTGGGTTTCAGCACCGAATTCTCGTGTTGAGTAAAACATATCGAGTGTCTACTTTTGTGCAACCAATGGGCAGGAAGTGCCCAACATGACGGTATTCGTAAGATTATCGAAGTGTAGAAGCCCCTGAGTTTACTCATGGGGTACTTCACGTTGACAGCCCACCCCAAAGTGAGTACGATTAAGGTGAGGGATTGAAAGACATTTCCTGATAGTACAACCATATAGCAGATAACCGCAACATATAGGGAACCAAGAGGAGAGGATAGAAAAATGCCTGTAACAAACGAGGAAGTGCTGCGTGCGCTTAGTATCGTCAAGGACCCGGACCTGGGCCGTGACCTTGTGACGCTCGGCATGATAGAGAACGTGAAGATCGACCCGCAGAATAACGTGAGCTTCACCATAGTGCTCACCACCCCCGCCTGCCCGGTGAAAGAGCAGCTAAAGCAGCAGTGCGAGAGCGCGGCCAGCGCCATTCCAGGGGTGCGCGCCGTCACCGCCGAGGTTACATCACGAGTGCGCAACGGCACAATGACCCAGCGAGAAGGCATCCCCGGCGTGCGCAACACAATCGCCGTCGGCTCGGGCAAAGGTGGGGTCGGCAAGACCACGGTGGCAGTGAACCTGGCGCTTGCCCTGGCAAAAGAAGGCGCGAGAGTCGGGCTGCTTGACGCCGACATCTACGGCCCTAATGTTCCCTTGATGATGGGCTCCACCGGTATGCCCCAGCAGACCGCAGAAGGCAAGATCATACCCAAAGAGGCTTATGGCATCAAGCTGATGTCGATCGGCTTCTTCATCGACCCCGACAGCCCCGTGATCTGGCGCGGTCCGATGCTCACCAAGCTCCTCACCCAATTTATGTACGATGTGCAGTGGGGCGAGCTTGACTACCTGGTGATGGACATGCCCCCCGGCACGGGCGATGTGCAGCTTACCACCGCCCAATCGGTGCCGCTCACAGGAGCGGTGATGGTCTCTACCCCGCAGGATGTAGCGCTTATGGACGCGGGCAAGGCGCTGATGATGTTCAAGAAGCTCAATGTGCCTGTGCTCGGGATAGTAGAAAATATGAGCTCTTTCGTCTGCCCCCACTGCGGCGACCCCACAGACCTCTTCGGCCATGGCGGCGCGCAAGCGGCGGCTGCTCGTTACGCAGTGCCTTTCCTGGGTGAAGTGCCGCTCCACATCCGCATCCGTGAAGGCGGCGACAGCGGACGCCCTGTAGTGGTCGATGCAGTAGGCTCGCCGGAGGCTGAGGCGTTCATGCACGTAGCACGAAACCTGGCCGCCCAGGTGAGCGTGACAGCCTACCAGCAGGCAGAAGCCAAGCGTGGCGCGCCGGTGGCCTTTTTCAGCAAGAGATAGAGCGCGTGCCGAGGCACTTCCAACCTACGCGGCCAATCAAAAGAAGTCGAGACCCAAACGGTCTCGACTTCTTTTGATTGGCTTACACAGACGGGAGTCCTACTCGCTCAGCGATTGCCAAAGCTAATTGCTTGAAATCAATATAGGCTGATTGGACAGCCCTCACATGAGCACCAATAGCCCCGTCAGCAGGCTTCAGATGGAAAATAGGTTTATGCACCTCTTGTGCCATTGGCATCAAGCTTCTGTAATGCTTGATGAGTGCCAAGCGGTAAGGATCTTCACTGGCAAGAGTGCTCTCGGTGTCCGCCTCACCCAGTACGGCATTTCGATAGTCGCCTGGAATACTAGCAATCCAGCGATCAGACGCTCTCACTAGACGGTCCATACGTACGGAATGTTGCAGCATTATGTAGCCGGGCGGTTCCATTCTTCCAGAAGGCAAGACTAGATCTAGCGCGGCGTTCTTTGCCAGGCGCTCCTCTCACCCGCTACGCCAGCGCCTCAAGGTTGGACCCAGGTTACGCAAGCCCTGTAACGAAAAGAGGTCTGGCGAAAGCGGTACAACCACGTAATCCGACGCTATAAGTGCCGCACGGTTGATCGCGCCGAGGGTTGGCCCCAGGTCGACTAACACAACGTCGGCATCGTGTTCCGTGGCTGCAATTTGTATAACCCGCCAAAAAGAGGACATAACCCGAAAAGCGCGCTCATCACCATCAAGACATTTCGGCCAGGCTTCGGAAAGTTGGTCTTCAAAGCTGGATAGAGCCAGATTCCCCACGAGGAGCGCGATCCTGCTGCCAAAGGCCATGCGTTCAGTATCATCATAGCTATCACCCAGGTAGCTTTCGTGAATATACTCGAAGTGTGGCGCAACCACATCACCAATTTCTCTAATCAAGGGCTGAACAGAACCGAAAACAGTGTTTGGGCGCTCACCTGCCGGCCAGAGTTGTTCCAAGCGGTCTTCATTGAGAAAAGCTGCGGTGAGGTTAGCCTGCGGATCAAGATCAGCCACTACCACGCGCCTACCCAGGTCAGAGTACATCCAGGCAAGGTGATACACCAGTGAAGTCTTACCAACCCCGCCTTTATTATTGAAAAATGCAACGATGGTCGTGCTCACGGCCTTGGTCTCAGAATAACAGCCACAAAGGCCGCTTCAATCTTAAATTCGGGTGGCGGATTGCCGTTCTTCTTCGGGTGTGGCAACTGCCCTGCGGGGGCCAACCCGTATCCAGGTGCGACCCCTGTAACGTACAGGCGGGTCATCTGAGGGGTGAACGATGATCACAACCATCTCGCAACCCAGAAGCGAACGCTTCTGTACCTGCATGGCAGGAAAACGGGTGATATTACCGTTGGACCGCAGATCAGCGAGAGAAAGCAGCAGTTGATCTGTAACAGTGATGTTCCCACAACTGCCATCATCACCGGCCCCTATGAAGAGAACGCCAGGCTTCTGATGGATGGGGAAATCATTGGCAAAGGCACATATAGCCTCGCAGAACTTATCCGTGTTGGTGGTAGATATAGTACGCTCAGCTCGGTAACTCTCTATGCCTGCCAACATCTCCCCTAGTTCCTGGTCCTCCATCCTTCTCCTCGTATGGGTCGAAGTGACGTTGTAGCCTGATTCCGTCGCTATTATACGCTATTTGACACTCCTCATCTCCCGGCTTATATTGCTTGCCGGGGCTAGTTGCAGTAGCTCCGGCAGAGGATATCTGCTTGCCTGCTCCGGTGAGTCCTCGACACGTTTCACCTTTCTCTTTTCTTCTGCTATACTAGCCCCATCATGAATTTTCAACCTTCCAGCGCTGTGGAAGGCCCTGAACGCCTGGGCCCTACCAGCTTTGAACCGAGCCTTGCGCCTCGGGATGGGGACATGCTCTCCCTCCCCTTCGACCAGTATGGGCGCATGCGTGTGGCGCAGACTATACTCAATACACTCTACACAGAGATCCGTCGCGGCAGCACCGGCGTGGAAGGACCCTCACAAACCGAGCCTATTACCGTGCTCGATGTGGGCGGCTATCCAGGTATTCTGCGGCACTTCTTACAGCCCGAGTATTACAGCATCGCTGTTGTCGACGTGGTGCCGGACGACGGCACGGTGCCCGGCTACGTACAGGGCTCCGGCATGGGCCTGCCTTTTCCCGATGGCAGCGTCGATGTAGTCACGGCCCTCGACACCCTGGAGCATATACCGTCCCAGGAGAGGCAGCTTTTCCTCTCCGAGCTTGCACGAGTGGCGCGGTACGCGGTCGTGCTGATCAACCCGGTGCAATCGGTGCCTGCCGATCTGGCTGAGGAGACCCTCAACGAGTATATACGCTGGATTATAGACGCCCAGCAGGAGCAACTCGCAGAGCACAGGGGCTTTATGCTTCCTGATGCGCCCGGCACAGAGCAGACCTTGCAAGCGCATGGGTTCAGCACCGTCTACTTTCCGCTGGCTAACGTCTATAATTGGCTGTTGATGATGATAGCCAAGCACTACCTGCTCTCTATGCGCGACGAGAAGGCTGACGCGTTCGAGCGCACGCTTGACCGCTTTTATAATCTCACCTTCTCGGACAGCGACCGTGCTGAGCCTGCATACAGGCGAGCCATCGTGGCAGTGCGCCCCGGCCTGGAAGGGGCGCTCAGCCGCACCCTGGAAGAGTACCCACGAGTAGAAAGCACAGACGTAGCGAACGCCATGCGCCTGCAATTGACGCAGGTATTGATGAGCCTGCTGGACCTCAAGACTGCCAACCACGAAGACTACAAGTTGCGCGAGCAACTGGAGCACAGGGACAAACACATTTACGGTCTGGAAACGCGCGCGTCTATGCAGGAAACCGAGCTGAACCGCCTGCAGCAGCATACCCAATCTCTCGAGAGCGGCATTACCGATATACGCAAACATTATGAGGGGGAGATAACACGCCTGGTAGATGTACATGACGATGCTGTGAAGCAGGTGCGAGCCTATTTTGAAGCGCAGCAGGTGGGCATACTGGCCGTCTACGAGGCCCAGCAGGTCGCAATTAGAGAGCAACTTATGGCCGCGCAGGCGGACCTACCAAAAAAGGACCAACACATAACCAACCTTGAGGCGAGCATAGAGCAGATGCAGGAGGCGGTGCGCAGCCAGGCGGCCAATCACCAGCAATATGTGGCGCGAATGGACCAGGAGCTTATCAGCAAGAACGAGCATATACTCTATCTTGAAAAGCTGCTGAGAGGCATCGAGAGAGGGCGGGTCTTCAGGCTCACAAGAACACTCTCGCGTGTGCTGAGGATGCGCTGAGTATGGCAGACGCACCCAACTCATACCCGTATGCCTCGGATAGCGACTTACCGAGCGATACGCCAGCCAACCCCGAGGTGGTCCCACCTGTGGATCCTCAGTCGGCGGCAGTGTACCCAGGTTCAGTGCCACGCCCTGTTATGGAGAAGAGCGAAACAGTCGAAACTCACCCCACAGTGTCGGTACTGGTCCTCAACTACAACGGCCTGCGCCACCTGGAGACCTGCTTCACAGCCCTGATTAATCTCGACTACCCACGCGAGAGTCTCGAGCTGATGCTCATCGACAATGGCTCCGGCGATGAGTCGCTCCTTTTCATGCGCTCACGCTTCCCTGACGTGCGCATCGTAGAGACGGGGGCCAACCTGGGATTTGCTGCCGGCAACAACTATGGCGCGAAGCGGGCCACCGGCGAATATATTGCCCTGCTCAACAACGACACTCGCGTCGAACCCGATTGGCTGAGTGAGCTTGTAAAAGGGATGGTGACGGGCCGCGACCGGGGCGTGGTCTGCACATCTTCGCTGATGCTTGACTGGTCGGGCGAGCGGATCGACTTTCAGGCTGGCGCGCTCAACTTCCACGGCTTCGGCTTCCAGCCATCTTACGGGCAACCCGTCAAAGGGCTCGACCTGGACGCTAAAGAGCCTCGAGACCTACTCTTCGCCTGCGGCGGCTCTATGCTCATAAGGCGCGATGTTTACCTTGAAGTGGGCGGGCTCGATCCGGACTTCTTTGCCTTTTTCGAGGACGTGGATCTCGGCTGGCGGCTATGGCTGCTGGGCTACAGGATAGTGCTGGTGCCTACAGCCGTGACTTATCACCGCCACCATGGCACGGCTGAGAACATCCCCCACCACCGCACGCAGGTGCTCTATGAACGCAACGCGCTCTATACGATTTACAAGAACTACGAAGAGACCCACCTCCAGAAGATCCTCCCGGCTGCCCTGTTGCTCCTGGGACAGCGCGCGGTCCGCTTCATGGAACTGGGCGGTGTAAATCTGGACGACTACGATCTGTCGCCAGGGCAGACAGGCCAGCAAGACACAGAGAACGTACACCGCAACGCAGTAGCAAGCTTACTCGCGGCTACCGAGTTCGGCGACAATACGCACCTCTTTCGCGAGCGGCGCAGCTACATACAGGCGAATCGTAAGCGTAGCGACGCCGAGATCTTCGCTATGTTCGGGCAGCCTGGCCGCGTTCACTTGCTCAACCACACCGCCGACGCGCCCTACGCTGCTGCTCACTACAACATGCTGAACGAGTTTGAAATAGGCGAGCTATGGAGTGACTTGCCTAAAGAGGTGCTGGTGATCAGCCCGGACGTGCTCCCGGTGGGTGACATAGCCGCCAGCGGCTCGGGCATTCGCGCCTGGGCCCTCGGCAAGGGGCTGGAGAGCCGGGGCCACCACGTCCATTTCACCATGCCCGCCGCAGCCCTGGTGGGACGCGAAGAGATGGTGCCCGCCGCATATACCCAGGGCGCGTGGACCGCCGAGAACCTGCAATCTATCGTTGACGCCATGACGCCCGACGTAGTGGTGTCGTGCGGATGGCCTAATATGACCTGGCTGCGACGGGCTAACGTGCCGGTGGCCCTAGATCTCACAGGCCCTCACTTACTGGAGCGGATCTACCAGCGCCACCTCGACCCTCTTACCAATGCTGCCGAGAAGGTAGATGGTATTTCGAGAGGTGATTTCTTCACCTGCATTGGCGAGAGGCAGAGACATTACTTCATCTCATGGCTGGCGCAGGCGGGCGTCGACCTCGATCGAATAATGGAGAGGCTGCGGGTGATCCCTTATTCGCTCAGCCCGGAGCAGCCTGAGCACCACTGGCCCCAAAGCTGGCATGCCCCCGAGAACGATATTGGCGTGCGCTTTCTCTATGGAGGGATATTCTTGCCCTGGCAGAACCCGGGTCCTGCTCTCACGACCGTTGCCGAGACGCTGGAAGAGCAAGGCACGGGCCGCCTGGAGATCATCGGCGGCAAGCACCCTTTCCATGCGGTACACACAGGCGGCTTTGGACCGCTCGTGTCCAGGCTGCTGGAGAACCCGCGCGTCACGATTAGCGACCTGCTGCCTCATGACAAGCTCGTCGAGCGATACACGCGGGCGCATGTGGCGATCGACGTGATGATGCCCAATGCTGAACGCGAGCTTGCATTCCCAAGCCGTACGGTGCATTACTTCTGGTGTGGTTTGCCGGTGATACACGCGGAGTTCAGTGAGGTAGCGCCTTATATAAAGGAGTACGAGGCCGGATGGGTCGTACCCCCCGACGACCCCCGCGCCTTGAAAAGAGTGCTCCTCAGCATACTTGCCGATCCTGACGAAGCAAAGAGGCGAGGCACGAACGCCCAACGGCTGGCCTCGGAACTATTTTCGTGGGACAAGACCGTGACAGACCTTGCCAACTTCGTGAAGACGCCGAACCTGCGACCCGAGAGGATGAGGCGCGGATATGCTGCAAGCGCAAGCGCAAGGACAGGTGTACTTGCGCAGATTTACGCATCGGAGCCGCGTAATGAGACGGCAGGTACACGCGCCACAGCAGCGCCTCACAGCATAGATCTGACGCCGGCAGGCAACAACGGCTCACCGCTATCCCAGGAGTTGAAGAGGCTACATAAAGAGCGCCGCACTTTTCCTCGGCAGATCGCCGCCCGTTCGAAGGCCCTACTCAAGGAGTTTGTGCCGGTGGAGGGCAGCAGGGCAAAGCCCACAAAAACGAACGGCGCTAATGGCGCTGATGGACAGAGGCGCTTCGCCCTACCAGAGCTTGTGGCCGGCCACAGCCACGGGCAGCGCTTCCTATGCGAGCACGACGGGCTCTCAGGTATCAGGCTGGAACTGGGCACGTTTGGCCGCAACAATACCTCTCGACTGGTGCTTAGTATCAGGCAAAACCCTGGCGCTCAAGCTGACATCTACCGGGTACAGTTAGCCACACACAGGCTCAGCGACGGGCAACCCCTCCTGTTCCGCTTCCCAGCAATACCAGGGTCAGCTAACAGATGGTTTTACTTTGTCGCCGAGTCGCCCGATGGCGCCCCCGGTGATGCGATTACCTTCTGGGCAACCTACGGCGACCAGACAAGGGTCCAGCGGTATGAAGATGGTCTACCTGCAAGCGGCGCACTAGTCATGGGCCTTGAGTTCAACGATGTGAAGGGTGAGTAACGGTATGATCTCCTCCCAGGGAGAAGCACAACATACACGAGGCGCAGCAGGGCAACACGCGCCTGGTGTTACGGTAGTGATACCCACCTACAACAACTCCATGTTACTCGGGGCCTGCTTGCAGTCGTTGCGCGCCCTCAACTACCCGCGCGAACGACTGCAAACTATCGTAGTGGATAATGGCTCCAGCGACGGCACGCGAAACCTGGTGCATGCCCGCTCACCGGAGGTGCAAGTCGTAAGACTGGAGGAGAATAGCGGCTTCGCTGCTGCCTGCAACCGTGGAGCCGAAGAGGCCACAGATGATTATGTAGCCTTCCTCAACGACGATGCCGTTGCCGAAAAAGAATGGCTGAACGGGCTATTCGCCGGATTAGAGGCGGGTGGAGAGGGAGCAGTCTGTGCGGCATCTCGCATCCTCTCGCGCGACGGTAAAGAGACAGAATTCTCAGGCGCATCTTCCAATCTTTTCGGTGTGGGCAGGCCCCGCTCCGTGTGGGGTTGGCCTGACGCCCCGGAACCTCCGGCTGAAGGCAGCCCCATCCTTTTCGCATCGGGTGGGGCCATGCTGGTCCACAGGCGTACCTTCCTCGATGCGGGGGGCTTCGACCCGGCTTTCTTTGCCTACTTCGAGGATGTCGACCTCGGTTGGCGGCTCTGGCTATTAGGCCACAAAGTAGTCTACGCGCCCGCCTCCGTGGTGAGGCATACGGGCGGGGCCACAGGTTCGCGCTCGGCAGCGTACAAGCGATACACGCTCTGGGAGTGTAACTCGCTGGCAGTCGTCTTGAAGAACTACCAGGCGGGTAACATGGAGCAGATACTGTCTGCGGCGATCTTGCTCCTCTTCAAGCGGGCGGTGCTCTCCGCAGGCTCGAATATCGACCTAAAACAATATAGGATAGGCGGCCCACCAGACACTAACGCCGCCAACGTCGAAAAGTTGCCCAGGATAAGCGTAGCCCACCTGGCCGCAATAGACCGCTTCAACAGGCTACTGCCTCACTTCATGGGAGAGAGACGCCGTATCCAGTCCAGACGCATGCGTTCTGATAAGGAGATCCTACCCTTGCTAGGCCGCCCCTGGGACGCGCAATTCGCAGGCGCAGAGTATGCGCAGGCTGCCCATGACCTGGCAGTGGCTCTTGAGCTGTACGGCATCGAGGGAGGCGCGGCCCCCAGGCGCGTGCTCGTGGTGGCGAATGCGAAAGAGGAAACGGGAGCAGCGCGGCTCGCCAAGCGGCTCTCCAACAGCGTACCTGTAGCGCTGGCTCTGGTTGGCGAGGAAAGACCGGCTCACGGGCCGATCAAAGATGTTACTATACATACTCTCCGCGTAGGAGATCCCCGACTGCTAAGCCTCTCACAGCAAGCCGACATGCTGGTGCTTTCCGCAAGCCTCGCGGGCATCGAGGCGCTCACCACGGCGGGCGGACAAATAGTCCTGGTCGGTAGTGCAGGCACAAGTCAACAGGGTGGACTAGCGGCGCTATATACTGATAGCTGGGAGAGTGACGAGATAGAGCGCTTCTGCCTCGCGCCGGAGCAGAAGCCGGTAGCAACACTAGGAGACTAAACTGGAGACGCCGACGGCCGGTAAAGACGCAGGCTACAGGCAAGTCAGGGGTGATCTGGCCGCCGTTGGGCTCCTTTTGCTCTTCGCGCTCCTGATTACTTTACCCATACTCGTGGGTCCCAACGGTCATATACCCGTGGCCACGGATGCCCTTGGATTGTGGGGTCCCCAGGCAGCCAGTGCCTCGCCGTCCGTACACAACTCGGAGCTGGCAGATACGGCTCTGGAAAATCTCCCGTGGCAGGTCTTTATACGCCGCAGCCTGAACGCGGGCGAGTGGCCCCTATGGAACCCATATATATTCGCGGGCTTCCCCACACAAGGGTACGATCAGAACCAGCTATATTATCCCGTCGCCTGGCTGCTATGGCTCCTCCCATTACCTTGGGCTATCTCTATGGGCGTTATATTCCATGTGTGGCTAGCGGGCGTGGGAATGTATGCCCTGGCGCGAGTGGTTGGAGCAAGCCGCATAGGAAGCCTGCTTGCGGGTCTTGCCTTCTCAGGAAGTGGTATGCTTTACATGGGATTCGAGATCAATGGTGTTGCCGGTATTTATGGTTGGCTGCCCCTGGTTGTGGCCGCGGCAGAGATGGCGTGGCGGCAGCGCTCCTGGGGCTGGACGGCTGCTGCCGCTCTACTCTTCGGCATGCTGGCGGTGTCCGGCTTACTGCAATTCTTCGTATATGCAACCCTCTTCCTGTCGGCCTGGCTGCTTGCGCGTCTCTGCCTGCTTATCTACAGGGGGCATAAAAGTGAGGAACCAGGGGTCAGGGATGGGGGGTCAGGACCTGATCTATCAGACCCGAAGGCATGCGAACTTGTGGAGGAGGCTGTAACTCCTTATCCCACGTCCGGTACCGGCTACCGGCGGGAACTGAGAGGGCAGGCGCTTCGCGTGGCAGCTTTGCTCGCATGGGGACCGGCGCTCGCTGCCGTGCATATAGTGCCATTCGCGCAGGTCGTAGCGCTCTCCACCAGGGCAGGTCTGAGTCAGACGGAGGCTCAGCCGACGGGACTGGCGAGCGCTATCAGCACCCTGGGCCACCAGCTAAGGCTCTTTGTGCCACTGATATATGGTACCTCCGCAGGCAGCATCGGCCGGCCGCTTGTTTTTAACGATTGCTGGTACGTCGGCCTGGCGACCATGTTCCTGGCGGCTATGTCGCTCCTGCTCTGGAAGAAAAGAGTGTTGGTGCGCTTCCTGGCTGCGGCTAGCGTCGCACTCTTCGGCGTGGCCGCGAACCTGCCTCTTTTCAATATTTTGAGTGGCTTGCCTGGCGTTCAGTCTCTAGTGCCGTCCAGAGCAGCTTACCTGCTCATCTTTTGCATGGCTCTACTCAGCGCGCTCGGACTGGATGCGTTCATACTCTTCACAAAGCAGCACACCCGCCAGGCGGGCATAGCGAGCGCGTCCCTGCTGGCAACTGCCTTGCCCGTAGGCGTCCTGCTCCTGGCAGAACATGGCCGCTCTCAGAAGAACCCCGCTCTCTACACCCTGCAAAGTAGCGCGCTCCTGACTGCGGGACTGGTATTTGGCGGACTTGCCGCCTGGGTGGCGGGCGTACTCTTCAGGCGCGGGGGCGTGAGTCCGCGCTCTACACTCGCGCTCAAGTTGCTGGTTGCCTGCCTCACCGTAGCCGACCTCCTCACATACGCGCCGGAATATAACAGTTACGCGCAGCCTGATGCCCTGGAGCCGCACTCCCCCTCGGCTGATTTCTTGCACGCCGATAAGGGATTATGGCGCATTATGGCGCCTGACGCGCCCAATCCAATGTACCCGCCGAACATGGCCCTCCTCTACGGTCTGCAAGACGTCCAGGGATACAGCTCTCTACACCTGGCGCGCTACGAGGACTACTGGGCCGCCGCCGATCCTAAGATACGCGAGTCGGGCTACTTCAACGTAATGATGCGCCCCCAGAACTACTTCCGTCCGCAAGCAGACCTGCTCAATACCAAGTATCTGACGGTGTGGGCTCCCCTGAATGAAGTGAGACAGACCTCCAAGAGGCAGACCATGATAGTCCAGGCGGGCCAAACGATCACGCAGACCTTCAACAGTCCCGAACACCTGACCGGCTTAAGAGTAGCCGTCGTGCGTGACAGCACCCATGCGGCCATAAACCTGCACGTGAGGCGCCAAGGGAAAAATCGTGATCTTGTCTCGCTGACGGGAGATGTGGCAAATACCGACCCAGACGGTTGGCTCGATTTCAACTTCGCACCACTACTTGATGTTCATCAAGACGACAAGCTCAAGATCATCCTGGAGGTACCGGCGGGCCGGGAGAGTGTGCGTGTGAAATATAGCACGACTGATGCATATAGGTACGGTGAGTTGCATATAGGCGGGCGCAAACAGCCTTACGACCTCGGGTTCGTTGCTATCGGGACAATTCCCAGTAAGCTTGAGAAAAGCTATGACCGGCAGGTAGCTGTTTACACCAACAAGGCCGCCATGCCTCGCGCGTTCGTCGTAGGGAGCAGCGAGGTACTGACCGCCGCATCTATTCCCGGCCGAATCGCGGAACGCAACTTTGACCCACGCAAAGCCGTCTTACTGGAAGAAACTCCTCCTCTCGCCTTTGCGAAGCTGCCCACGGGCGAAGGTCCGCCAGGCACTGCCCAAATTACAAGCTACATGAACAATAGCGTGAGCATTACCACCAACATGTCCCGGCCCGGCTGGCTGGTGCTGGGCGATGTGAACTTCCCAGGCTGGGAGGCGGAGGTAGACGGCACCACAACGCCGCTCTATGCAGCCTACTACATACTTCGAGCAGTGCCCATGCCGGTAGGCACTCACCAGGTGCGCTTCGTATTTCGGCCTATGAGTGTCTATATTGGCGGTGCAATTTCGCTACTGTCTCTGGCCCTTGCATTGGGTACAATTTGCAGGAGTCTGACAAGGAAACAAAAGTCAAAGATCATAGCGTGATAAGGCTAAAAAGTAGCGCACGGCGTCAGGTGCTCGATAGTATCGGCATACCTTTGTTGTTCCTACTCCTCAGCGCCATTTTCCTCTGGCACCCTATTCTTTCACGTAACGTCGCATTGCCCACCGACCTGAGCTACCGTTACGACGGGCTCTGGAAGGCTCACGAGAACGATCCCGGACGCGTGGTGGCGCAAAACCCGATCCTCTCCGATGTGGCAGACTACTATTACCCGTACGCTGATTTCGCTATCAAGAGCCTGCGCAGCGGCCACTTCCCTCTCTGGAACCCTTATATACTTACGGGCACTCCCTTTTTCGCCTCGGCGCAGGCGGCTGTGCTCGACCCTGTAAACTTGCTCACCTATACCGCCGGGCCGTTGAACTACTGGACCTGGGCCGCGTGGTTGCGCCTGGCACTGCTGGGATTCGGCACATACGGCTTTGCTATTGCGCTCGGGCGCGGCAGGGCTGGGGGTCTCGCGGCGGGCTGCACCTTTATGGCGTGTGGCTTCGTGGCTGTTTGGCTTAACTACAGTGTTGTGACGACGCTCGCCTGGATGCCGGCCCTCTTCTGGGGCACGACGCGGGCGCTGCAAACAGGACGTGCCGTGTACATGGCGGCGGCAGGCATGGCGATGGGCTTCCTACTACTGGGGGGCCATCCGGAAACACAGTTCCTGGTGGGCCTGGCGTGGGCAGCCTATACGCTCTACTGTATCCTCGTCTCACCCTGGAGGGACATGCCGCCCGTGAGTAGATTTCGCAAGCTGGGCCTGGTTGCGGGGGCGGGCATGCTCGGCCTCCTCCTGTCGGCGGTGCAGCTTATCCCTTTTGCGAACTTCCTTCTCAGCAGTAACGCCTTCCAGGCGCGTGCCATAGATCCGGACCCTGCTTCCTGGGGAGAAACGATCCTGCGCGTCGTGGTGCTGCTCGCCCCCAACTTCGCCGGCACGCCGATCGAGAATAACTACTGGGCAAAAGATGTTACCAATTTCAACGAGCAAACAGGGTACTATGGCTTACTTCCCATGGCCCTGGGAGTTCTGGGCACTGTCTGCTGGGCGAGGCGAGATAGGCTGGTGCCATTCCTTGCCGTCGTTGCGACCCTGTCGGCTCTGCTGGCGGTACGCGCTCCAGGCTCCCACCTGGTAAAGTTGCTGCCCCTGCTCAACGTGGGGCATGGCATCAGGTGGACCCTGCTGTTGAGCTTTTTTGGGGCCGTGCTAGCAGGCTATGGGGTAGACGCCTTTGTAGGGATGCGCCCCAGGTCGACTGCTATGCGCCGGTGGGCTCTTGGTTTGTCGGCGGCCGGGCTGGCAGCGGCGGCTCTGCTTGTCGTTGTATACCTGGGTATTAAAGATCACAACTGGGACGCCGCGTGGCAGCACGTCATCTCGCACCCCGCCATCACGCGCTTCTTTCACCCGGCCCACCTTAGCCTCTATTGGCCTGCTATTTTCTTACTGCTAGGTGGAGGCGTAGCCTTGCTCAGGTGGAGAGGTTATCTGCGAGCGCAAGGCGCCGGGGCATTGATGGTGCTGCTGATTTTCTCCGATCTCACCGTCTTTGGCAGCAACTATAACCCTGTTACCCCCGCCTCCGAGGTATATCCGCCCGGTCCGGTTACAGACTACATGGCTGCGCACCTGGGGCACGACCGCTTTATAGGCGCATCCGGCATCCTGCGCCCGAATGTGAATATGATCTTCGGCTTCCACGATGTGCGCGGCTACGAAGACCTGATTGACCAAAGTTATGCAAGCTTCTACGACCGCTTCTACAAAGAGACCGGCGCAGTAATAGACGCGTTGAACCTGAACATGAAGCGCGCCGACCAGCGCCTGATAGACATTGCCGCAGTTCGTTATATAGCAGGCGCAGCCAAGCCCCGAGTGGAAGGCAGCGCCAAACCCTTCAAGGTCGTTGTAGAGGAGAAGCGTACTGCCCTGTACGAGAACCCCGGCGCGCTGCCTCGTACCTACGTGGTCTTTGGCGCTATTGTGCGTGCTGATGCGGCAGCGGCGGTACTTTCGCCCGATACCAACTTGACCGGCACAGTTGTGCTGGAGCGGGGCAGCGAGATCAAAGCCCCTGGTCGGCTTGACTACCGTACCGCGCCTGTTACCTGGCTCCAGGACGCGCCGGACGATATTGCGTTGGAAGCCACCCTGCCTGTGGGGGTTCCAGGCTACCTGGTGCTCAGCGATAACTACGCGCCCGGTTGGGAAGCTCAGGTGGACAAGGTACCCGTGGAGATTATCAGGGCCAACCAGGTTTTCCGTGCCGTCTCCCTGGCCCCAGGCAAGCATACCATCGAGTTCCACTACCGCCCGCCCTTGGTGTATGCAGGGGCTGCGCTCAGCGGCATAGGGCTTGGGCTCATCCTGGCGATAGCTCTGGCCCATCTGCGCAGAGCACGACGCAGCTCAAGAAAAACAAACAGATCAAAACACGGTGCGTTTTGATCTGTTTGTTTTTCCGCCTGTTAGTAAATGAGACTATCCATGCTATACTGCACGCACAGGAGGCTGGAGTTGGACCATGAGAAAATAGAGGCTGCGGTGCGCCAGATACTTGAGGCTATCGGCGAAGATCCTGGGCGTGAGGGTCTATTGGGCACTCCCAGGCGGGTGGCAGAGATGTATGAAGAGGTCTTTGCCGGCATTGGGCAGGACCCGGCGTATTACCTCTCGGTCGGGTTCGAGGAGTCGCACAAGGAGATGGTTATCCTGCGCGATATACCCTTCACCGCTATGTGCGAGCACCATTTGCTGCCCTTCACAGGTAAAGCCCATATCGGCTACATCCCTGCCGGGCGGATCGTCGGCCTCTCCAAGCTGGCGAGGGTGGTGGAGGGCTTTGCGCGCAGGCCGCAGTTGCAGGAGCGCCTTACCAGCCAAATCGCCGACACTATAGTGAGTGCGGTAAAGCCCACGGGCGTGGGAGTTGTGATCGAAGCGCAGCACTTCTGTATGATTATGAGAGGTGTAAAAAAGCCGGGCAGCGTTATGGTCACCTCGGCCATGCGCGGTATCTTCAAGACCAACCCTCCTACACGGGCCGAGTTCCTCCAGTTTCTCAGGCATGGGGATTGAGGAAGTAACAGCCGGGAAAATCCAGGCAACATTGTAAACAACCCCATTGCTAAAGCAAGGGGCTTTGCCCTGGAACCTGGCTCTGGACTCCTTGCATAGCAACGGTTTCAGAGGTTCTGAGCAGTACGGCAGGTTTACATTCTGCCCTACCTGCAATATTGCAAGCAGCGTTGAAATCGGCATTGGCAGCGTAGCCGCAGACGATACAAAGGAATTCAGATTGAGAGCGACGATTGGCTTTATCAATACAGCCACAACACAAGCATTGGCGGGATGTGTTCCTGGGGTCTACCCTAGCTACACGCACGCCTGCCAGCCTTGCCTTGTAAGTGATAAAGCTGCGAAGTTGGTAGAAAGACCAACTATGCACAGTAGCACGCTGCCCACGCCTAGCCGAAATCCGCTCTCTTATGCCCCTGAGTTCTTCAACGGCAATATCAAAGCTTTGTGCCTTCGCGGTCGCTACTATGCGTTTGCTGATTACGTGGTTGGTATGTTTGGCAAAGCGTCGCTCTTTACGGCTTCGCTTTCTAAGCAGGCGCTTAGCAGCCCTCGTGCCTTTAGCTTGAAGCTTGGCTCTAAGTGCTCTATGCCGACGGCGCAAGCCCGAGACCTGAGCACCGGAATAGATATTGCCCTCGCTGTCGGTGGCGATATGCACTATGCCAAGATCAACACCAAGCCAGCCTTTAGGCTCACCTGGCGGTGGCTCTTCGACATTGACGGTGGTGTACAGGTACCACTTACCGTCCCTGAGCAACAGGTCGGACTCGCCCTGCCTGGTTTTGAGCATTTCGCGTGTTCTATCGTCACAGACAAAGGGAATGCTTGCGCGGCCCTCAGTAGTCCAGA